>JAHDIA010000173.1 GCA_020631035.1 Chitinophagales bacterium
AACCAAAAATCCTGCCCTTTGAGGTGTAAAGCACAATTCCTAACATGCTCTAAAAAAGCATTCTAATACAGATGCAAGATTTTGCATCTCAAAATTTATAACTCACAATTCACACAATGCCTTTTACCAATTACCACAGCCATACACATTTTAGCGACGGTGTGATGCAGCCCGAAACTTATGTCGCTGCTGCCATCGTACAGCAAATGCCCCAATATGGTTTTTCTGATCACGCTCCCATTGATATAAAATGTGATTGGGATATACCCAAGGAAAGATTGGATGAATATCTTAATAAAATAAATCAACTCAAGCAACTACATCAAAACGAAATAGAAATACTTTGTTCGCTTGAGGTTGATTACATTCCCAAAGTAATTACACCAGCCGATTTTAGAAACCGATTGGATTACTGTGTGTCTTCTGTGCATTTTGGAGCGCAAATGTCTGATGGGAATTATTGGGCAATAGATGGACCTACCAAAGGATGGGACAAAGGACTCAACGAACTCTTTGATGGGAATGTGCAAAAAGGGGTAAGCTCCTATTTTGAGCTGACCCAACAATTGCTTCACGAAGATGCCCCCGATATTTTAGGGCATATGGATAAGGTTAAAATGCACAATAAAAATAAATTTGTTTTCTCTGAAGAGGATGAATGGTACAAGAAATTACTGATTGATACTTTGCACTTGATCAAAGAAAAAAATGTTATTGTAGAAATCAATACTAGGGGGAAATACAAAAAGATTTCGGACGTTTATCCTAGTAGTTGGGTGTGGAAAGAACTGTACAAATTGAACATTCCTATAGTCATTAACTCCGATTGTCACCATCCTAGAGAAATTACCAGAGGATTTACTTGGGTCGCCAAAGGATTGCTAGATATTGGCTATAAGGAAATGATGTATTTTCAAGATGGAGCATTCGTTCCCAAACCCTTCAATGAAAAAGGCTTGATTTTATAAATTAAAAAAAATTAGGACGGAACGCTGATTTTTCAAACGATCTTGTCTCCCTGCTTTCCGCTGCAAGTTGTAGACGCCCCGAAAATCGGGTCGTTTCTACAAGCTTTCCGCTGCAATCAGGCGTAGCTTAAAACATGCTGCCCTCCGTCGATATACACAAAACCAATGAACAAAACACTATTTGCCAATTTATTCCTTTTATTCACCACCTTTCATTTATACTCACAAACCAATATCAATCCTGAAAATATAGAAATTGCCAGAGACGAATATGGTGTCCCACACATATTTTCCGAAACCGATGCCGAGGCAGTCTATGGAGTTGCTTGGGCACAATGTGAAGACAATTTCAACATTATGCAAGAGAACCTTGCCATTGCCAAAGGACTCGGTGGAATGGTGGCAGGTAAAGAGGGAGCTGGAATGGATTTCATTGCTCAAATGTTTGAGATAGAGAAATTTGTCGAGGAGCGTTACAAGCAAGACATTAGCCCTGAAGTAGAGAAACTTTTAGAAGCATATGTCCAGTCTGTCAATACCTATGCCGAACAACATCCAGAGGAAGTCTTGGTCAAAAAAATGTTTCCACTCACAGTAAAAGATGTACTTGAGGGCTATACTTTCAATTTTATCATCTTGAGTTTTGCCATACTTGACCCTGCCAAAGTAGTAGGCAACAAAATGGACTTATTTGAAAACTTAGGCAATCTCAAAGCAATCGGTTCCAATGCGATGGCGTATAGCCCCAACATTACCAGTGATGACAAAACCTATTTAGTTGGCAATCCGCATTTACCTGTAGAAGGTCCCATCAATTTTTGGGAATTGAGTGTACATTCCAAAGAAGGACTCGAAATGTGGGGCGCAACCTTTACTGGAGGAGGGCTGACACCTATGATTGGTACCAATCGACATCTAGGGTGGAGCCATACAGTCAATGCCGAAGATTTTGGAGATGTATATGAATTAACGATGCACCCAAAAAAGAAAAAACATTATCAGTACGATGGGGAGTGGTTGGAACTGGAAGAAAAAGTAGCCAAATTAAAAGTCAAAATTGGACCATTGGTTATTCCCATTCGCAAAAAATACTACATTAGCAAATATGGTTCTGCCCTTAAAAACAAATCGGGTTACTATGCTTTTCGCAACAACTCTTTTTTCAATATTCGTCAAATAGAGCAATGGTATGAAATGGGAAAGGCGAGCAATTATGATGAGTTTTGGGAAGCTTTAAAAATTCAGGGGATTCCCTCATTGACCATTACTTATGCCGATGACCAAAACAATATTCTACATTTTAACAACGGTATGATGCCTATTAGAGATGAATCCTATGAGTGGAGAGATGTAGTGCCAGGTAATACTGCTAAAACTTGTTGGGGCTATGATAAGATGTATCCAGTAGAGGACCTGATTCACATCCAAAATCCCAAGTGTGGCTATGTATTTAATATGAACAATACACCTATGGACTGTACTGCTCCAGATGAAAATCCCCAATTGGAAGATTACCCCAAAAGTTGGGGGATTTATACCAGCAATACAGCAAGAGCCAAACGCTTCAAAGAATTGATAGCCCAATACGATGAGGTGAGCTTTGAAGACATCAAAGCCATTCGGGACGACCAAGGATACCATAGTACTGATCTCAATTTTCGTCAAGTGATGAATATGAACGATATCTACAAAATTGCAGAGAAATATCCCGAATTGGTAGAGGTCAATGAAGTGCTCAAAAAGTGGGACCGTCGTATGAATATTGACAACAAACAAGCTAGCCTAATTGCTTTGGTTTCTTTGTATGTCGAAAAGTATGTATTTGATTTGTATGCCTATCATGAAAACACCCTTTCTGAAAAAGTCATTTACAAAGGAATGAAGTTTGCCAAAAGGTTTTTGAAAAAACATTACGGAACCCTAGAAGTTGAATTGGGCAAAGTACAAAAAATGGTCAGGGGAGATAAAGAGTTACCGATGTATGGAAGCCCGCAAACCCTTGCCAATTGCCACACCAGCAAACACAAAAATGGCAAAATAAAATTGAAACATGGCGATACTTTTATTATGTACAATTGCTATGGAAAAGATGGATTGGAATTTATGAAAACAGTCAATCTGTTTGGCAACAGCACCAAACCCGACCACCCACATTACACCAGTCAGATGGAATTGTATGTGAATCAAAAAGTCAAAGAAGTCGAGTTGGATTTGGAAAAAATTCGTCAAAATGCCGAACGTATATACCATCCCAAATAATCCCCATAAAATTCGTAGGGGCGAAAAATATTTCACCCGAACAGGAAACAGAACAGAAAACGGATGGAATGACAGGACAGACGAAGAAATCAAATGGACTAAAATACGCCCGATGGTAGTGATTACCCCGCAGTAGTTCCGAACTTTCGGGATTGTGCCTGCCCTAAACGAGGAGTAAAAACGGACAGCGGGGAGACACTTTGCAAACGAAGCCCCAACGTTCCGTCCCCTTCCTCAAAATATTTTTTATTGAACCCTTTTGCGGTACTTATTGTATTGTAAAATGTGCCACAAAAATAAACTTAAAAGAGAAATCAATGACACAAATACAATACCTCAAAGGCGACGCTACCGTACCCCAAGCCAAAGGTGTCAAAATCATTGCCCACATATGCAATAACATTGGTGGATGGGGAAAAGGCTTTGTCCTAGCCATCTCCAAGCGATGGAAAGAACCCGAAATAGCCTATCGTTTTTGGCATAGAGAACGTGCCAAAAACGATTTTGAATTGGGCAATATTCAAGTAGTTCAAGTAGAACCCTACATTTACATTGCCAATATGATTGGGCAACAGGGAATTAAGACTGGCAGCAAGGGTGTGCCCATCCGATATGAAGCCGTAGAACAATGTTTGGATAAACTACAAGTCAAAGCAGTAGGGCTAAATGCAAGTGTGCATATGCCTCGAATTGGCTGTGGATTGGCAGGTGGGAAATGGAATAAAATAGAGCCACTTATAGAAAAAACATTGTTGGCGAATGATGTATCAACAGTTGTATATGATTTTGGATGAATACCCAATCATTCCGCATTCATATCCAATTTGTCCAATTGAACAAAATTTGGATAATTGGGGAATGTTGCTTTGGCATCTTTGACTGTTTGTAGGAATAAACTATCTTGTCTAAGGTTGTAATAACACAATGCTTGGTTGTAAAAAATATCGGCTTTTTGACCATATATATCAATAGAATATTGAAAATAATTCAAAGCTTCTTGGTAAAAGTGCATAAAACATACCACCAATTTCATAGGCAAGATCTTCAGTTTCCTTTAGTGTAAAATATGTTTCCCACGTTTTGTGCATTGTCTCTGCCAAACGGGCACGATCATTAAAACTAATGCGGTGGGTTATTTGTTTGAGCCGAGGCAATACATTTATAAACATAGTAGAATCGTATGCGCTCAAACGCAATAGGGCAAGCAACTCCAAAAGTGTCATATGAGCAATTTGCTTGTAGGCAAAATTTTTCAACACATTAAAATCATCGGGTCCAAAATTGTTTACAAAACATTTATAAGCAATGTGGGTTTCAGTGTAACTTTCGCTTTCAGGCAACAACAACAAACAATTGAGTTCTACAGAAATATTTGAATAAGATGGCAACAAACTGCTACCTCCTTGAGCTTGACAATACAAATCAAAGGCATGATAGTTTACCCAAAAAGACATACTTCCGTGCGTAATCATTTCGGGGGCTTTGGTATTTTCTAAATCATGTAATTTATGGTAGCCTTTGTCCATCGAAATAAGTACCAAGCCTTTGGTCGAAAGCTGCTTTAAATTGTCAAGGCACTGCAAGCCCTTATGTGGAAAAAGCAAATAGGTATCTGATGCCAAGTCTTGGTAAGGAGCTAAAATTTTGTTTAAATAATCGGTTTCATAAAAAGGAAAGGGCATCGGAGAATCGTGATAGATCAACTTCATTTGATCCAACAAATCAGCCGTACTCATTTGTTGAGGGTCATTGCTTGTTTGCAAACTAAGTGAACAACTAAAAAGCTGTTGGTCTTTCATGTGAAAGAGGTCACTTGGAATAGAATCAAAGAAATAATTGGCGAGTACAACTAAGGCTTGTTTTAGATTGTTGGCTGAAATCTTTTTGCCTGAATGACGCAATGCTATTTCTTTACTGTGAATGCCATCAAAAAAAGCAAGGTCTAATAAGCCTGATTCATAATAAGTTTTGAATTGTGGATGTTTGTGAAAAAAGTCTAAATTGTCTTCCCCTATATCACTAAGAATATAACAGTATGAAGGAAGTTTAATAGGTAGTTGGGCAGTGAGTTGCCCCAAATGTTTTAAAAAGTGAAATGCCAAACGACCATGACCCGCCCCCAATTCTAAAATATAAACGGTTTCTTGAGTTTGTCCCTTGTTTGCCAAGTCTCGAAGAAATGCAAAAACCAACTCGGCATAAGTCTTGCCCACAAAAGAACTGCTACTTACTTGATGCGGAACAGTGCCGCTACGCCAAGCCTCAATACCTTCTGTTTGATAATAATCACGATTGAGTTGCCAGATAAGACTCTCTGAAAAAAGTTTATTAGATTCGAGAGTATACATAGGTTTACTCATAGTACAAGCATTTAAATTGGTGACAAAATGCATCCCAGACTTAGAAAGCTTGTACTAAATGCCAAATAGTAAAAACAAACAAAGAATCAAATGTTGGTACAAAGATACGTTTAATTTTCTGGATTATTTTTTAACATAAAATACTGTTAAAAAACTCAATAAAACAAAATAGGGTTTCGTTTAATTGGCGTAACTAAAAATGTTTTTTGATAATTTTTGTGGAAGAGAGCTAATTCTTAAACAAGCTATCCAGTCGCCTGTGACTCCCTACTATTTGTTCAAGAATCACTCTCCAAAAATTCTCAAAGAACTATAAAAAATCTGCTGCATATCCCTATGAAACGATTAAATCTGTCAACTCTATGGAGTGGTCTGTTTTGTCTGATGGCATTGCCCAATATACAAGCACAAACAGATAGTCTCCAAACCTCAAAGGAAGTCATTCCAGAAGTACGCAAAAGCTGTACTACTCCAGCTGCTACTACGACTACTCAAGTAGATTATTCGGAACAAATAAAACTACTTGAAGAAAAAGTCGCTCTCTTATCTGATCTACAATCCCGATTTGACGATTTGGCTGCCCAAAATCGCAAGGCGCACAAAAGTACCTACAACGGACTATACTTAAATGTGAAACGAGCGGTTGAACTCCAAGACGAGATTGGGAACATTTATGTCAAGATTGACAAGCTCATCAAAAAAGACAAAATTGACAATACCATCAATCGGGTCAACAATCCAACCAGTGATGCGTTGGGATTTACCTTTTCTGATGTCATTCTCAACTCTGCCAATACTGTTTTTGAAAAAAAAGAATTCAAACACATACCCGAAGCCAAGAAAAGTAAATTTACCTCTATAGTAGAGAAAATTGTCAACAATCCCATTGTCAATTCAGTGGCATCTTCTTTTCCACTAACGGGTACGATTCGCTCTGTCATTACGGCTGCCTCAACTTTTTTCTATGAACCTGAAATCAATTTAAAAAAGGACATCAAAAAAGGAAAGTTAATGGATGTCGTTGCCAGCATCAATGCTGATAGTGGATTTAGTAGTGCTTTTATCGAGGAGTATGTCAACAACCTATTGCCTTATCTCAATTTTTACGAAACCCTTGAAAAAGCCAATCTTGATTATGATTTTGCCATTAGCGATTTAAAGCGACGCAACAAAAACTTGGGCGATCTCATTGTCAATACCGATTCATTGATTACCGATGCCCTTAACTTGCCCAATGGAACTTCACTTAGTAGCAAACTCGATAGGGTAGGGAGTGCCTTTAAATATTCAGAAAGTTCGAGTGAAGATTTTGATTTTCTTTCCATCATTGAACGTATTGACATACAAGAGGCGAACAATGTATCGAAGCAAATTGGTTTTCTAGCACTCAATCTTTCCAATTTTTACAGCGAGTACATCGAAATCCAAAAAGCCAAATACGACAAATACATCGAAGCACTCCAAGAGGCGAAAGAAAAACTACCTTGCAAAGAAGAAGACAAGGACAAAGTAACTGCTTCTATCAATTCAGTCATTAATGAAATAAATGCATTGATGAAAGACGATGCCCTCAACATCTTCAAAAAAGAATTGGACAATATCAAAAACATTCGAGAAGAATTGATTTATTAAAATTAGGACGGAACGGGGGCGTTTTCAAACGAAGTTGAGTCCCCGCTATCCGTTGCAAGTCCTCGCTTTGGTTTCACCCAAATGAGCAAGTGGCAACAATGAAAAATAAGAAAAGCCCGCAAGGAGTCTGAGCCTGCCGAAGACCCGCTGCGGGCTTTTCACTTCTATCGGGCGTAGGTTTGTTTCTTTTTGCCCTTCGTTGCAAACCTTTTAGAGCATGTTAGGAATTACAACTCAAGTGAATAGGCGTCCTGAAATACTAATACAAACACTCAATGTAGGGGGAAACATTGGGCTGCAATTTTATAATAAAAAAGTTTATTTTCCAGACTTTATGAAGGAATCAATTGACTTTGTTTTGCAAGAAACACAATTCACTGTTCAAGGCATCCCAGGTGAGATAGATGATGAAAGTAAAATTGTATTTGTAACCAAATTGGTTGAGGAAGGTTTGTTGGGTATTGACAGTGGAGGGACGGACCATTCTCTCCTACGCCCGATGGAAGCGATACCTGCTGCTGAGAACACCCAATGAAGCAAGAAGCAGTGACGGCTGACGCTAGGAAGACTAGCTGCGACTATGTTGAATGGGTGAGCGAAGTAGCAAGTACAAGCGAACAGCGGGGAGACCTGAACAGACGAAGAACCTAGCGTTCCGTATACATAAATTAAAATGAAGATTCCTCTATCAATTAGAATTTAATTGGTAGAGGAATTTATGATTATAGTTAACTTTTGTATGATGTAGGTTGGTCTATCATGATTGTATACAAGCAGACATCTTATCCATAACTTCCACAAAAAAACAGACCTCTTTTTCTCCTTAGCATACTCCAATTTTTGATTTTTTAATATTGTATCTCTGAACAATTCTCCCCTTTTTGCTTATCAAGATATGAACTTGAATATTTTTTAGGATACTCCAAAAGCTTAAAAAATAGAATTGCATTTTTATTTTTCTGCTTTTAAATTGTCAATCAGATGATTTAAAAGTTAGGTGGTATTAAAGAGAGTTATCACTTAAACTTTAAAATAAAGAGAGACCATTTCGCCTTAAAGTGTAATACCCATCACAAAATATTTTCTAACTAAAAATTTTGTATGATGAAAAAAATAAGAACCTTATTTTTGATTCAGGCATTGGGTATCTTATGTCTATTTTCCCAAGAAGCCATTGCTCAATGTATTTCTGGACCAGTTCAATTACAGGTGGGGCAAGTAGCGACCTACACTGCAAACAATCCTGCTCAGTGTAGCAATTGTTATGATTGGGATATTTCTGGTCAAGCCGATGGTCCTAATGACCAAAACCAGACCTACCAATTTAGTGCCAATACCCCAGGTACATATAGTATTTGTGTAAGAACATTTGATGAGACTGGTAATTGCAATCCTTGTTGTATTAGTGTTAGTGTTGTCACACCACCACCACCATCTTGTTGTTTTGATTATTGGGCAGTCCCAAAATACTTTCCAGTTTGCTTTGACGAATGTACTGGAAACTTAGACAATGTTTGGGAGATTCATCAAAATCCTTGTAACCCTCTTCCTAGTGGATATACTTCTGCTTTTACAAATGTTACCCTTAACAACAATGATACATTTGGCAATTGTATGGATTGTAGCAATCCAACTACAACTAGTTCAGGACCATTTAATTCTTTTAATATGGCAGTTTGTAGTCCTTACAATCATTCTGTTAGTTTTGATATAAGTATTTACGATGCCAATGGGAATCTTGTACATACATGTCCCAATGAGTATTATAGTTTTTATGTGCCACCATTTTGTGGTAAGGGAGATCCTTTTATAAGTAGCTTTAAAAAAGAAAATATAGGTGCTTCTTCTTTGGTGGTTTATCCCAATCCTGTCAAAGATATAGTATCTTTTGAGGCTGCTAAAGAAATACAATATTATGCAATCTATGATTTGAGTGGCCAACTAATTGTTGCAAACAAAGTTGAGGCATTGGGTAGAAATGTTGTAGATGTCTCCAACCTTCCCAAAGGAAGCTATATCTATTATTGTATGTATGAGGATCAAAGTACGGATGCTCTAGAATTTGTCAAAATAGATTAATGTATAATAGGCTTGTTCAATGGGGAATTATATTGAGTGAAAATAACTCAATTTTTGCTTCAATCTGTTCCAGCGAATAAGTCTGTTAAAATTGCTTTCTGAGTTGGACTTGTTGATTCTAAATAGACCAGTAATCCTTACTTTAATTTCAAAACGTGATAACCCAACTTAGGAGAGTGATTTAAAAATGTGACACTTGTTTCCGCAAGGATAAAAGTGTCACATTGTTTTATTTTAATTTGTATGGCAATATTGCCACTTAATAATAAATTAATTAAAGATGAAGAACTTAAAGAAACTTCAAGCAAGCAAATCTAAATTGAATAATTTTAAAGGAGCCAATGTGTTGAGTCCACAATCTCTCAACAAAGTAGTTGGTAAAGGTATTGATGATGACGCAGATGATACATCTATTGTTATTATTTGGCCAACTGTTAATTAAGAAATATGAGAGTGATTTAAAAATGTGCCACTTTTTTGTCTGTAAAGATCAAAAGTGGCACATTGATTTTAGCATCTTATCCTGTTTGTTTATCCACCCAATACTATCTCCGTTTCAAGTTCTATATGTTAAATTAAAATAATTTTCTTTCTAGCTATTGACAAACAGATATTTATAGTTTAAATTTGGTGCATTGTAAAAAAAAGAGAGTCCAAATCATAACAAACAACAACAACCATTTTTAACTTCACGGAACAGTTTATTTGAGCCTTTACTGTATAGGAGTTGTACAAGTGCTTTGTATTTAATCAACGCATTTGTATGATTTTGTATGTCTTGAAAAAGACTATTTATTAATAGCATATTTTAGAGCATGTTAGGAATTGTGCTTTACACCTCAAAGGGCAGGATTTTTGGTT
>JAHDIA010000174.1:0-7916 GCA_020631035.1 Chitinophagales bacterium
TTATAGAAAAAGTACTTTTAAAATTCGCTTTATTATCCTATATTTGGGTCATTGTTTCTAAAGAAATTTTTAAAAATATATTTTATTAATTTTTTAAAAATATTAATTATGAAAAAGCAAGCGAAGAAGAGCTTAAAGCTCAACAAAATGAAGGTTCATTCTCTTACTAAAAATCAACAGCTTAAAGTAAATGGTCGTGGAGATACTCCACCTAAAGATGATCCTAAAATTAACCAAACAATACATGATATTTGGTATTAATCCAAATTAAATGGTGATCTCTAAAAATCAGTATTCATAAAAAGAATAAAATTTTTAGTGTTCACGACCTCAAAAAGGCACCCATACAGCTAAAGCTGTATGGGTGCCTTTTTTTGTATGATGCGAACAAACAATGCCCAAGTCAATGGACAATTTTTCTCAAAAATTCAAACGAATTCCCACACCTTATACATTGTAATAATTCTTTAAAAACTAATTACCAGAAATTTAAATATTATCAAAATATATACTTAAAATAAGTCTTAATACATTTCTAGTATATCCTTAATTTATCTTATATTTGAACAACAACTTTACTAATTTAAACAGCTTTATTATGAAAAACAAGAAGAAATTAACACTGAACAAAATGCGTGTGGTTTCACTTACCAAATCACAACAACAACAAGTAATCGGCAAAGGTGACACCATTTATATGGCTGCTCAGGCAAAACAAAAGCCTATGACCATTTACGCACTTGATTTCTAAACCAATCCTTTTTTATTAACAACTAAACCCTAAAAAAATACCGTCATTGGCACTGGCTAATGACGGTATTTTTATGTTCTAAGTAGTGTGACATAATTAAGGTTACATTTTTGATGAGCTTTTTTTTGAGCTTATACAAGGCGAAAAACGGAGCCCTAGCAGAGCTAAGGCGAGTATTTTCAACGCAGTAGAAGCCAAAAAGAAGCCATCATAAAATATTAAGATAAATTTGTCACACTACTTATTTACCCCAATCCCTGAATTTGCTCCAATGCTTTTCCTGTAACAGTCACCACCGACGGGCGAGGAATAGCGGTTCCGCCTTCGGGCCAATGACTTTTCAATTCTTTAAGCGAAGGTGACTTTTCCCCTGGATGTTGTACACTCAAAAACAAGGTTTTTCCATCGGGCGAGAAAAAGGGACCCGTCAATTCTGCATCTGTTGGAGCAGTGGCTACCCGAATCACTTGCCCTGCTTGTGGACCTGTTCGAGGCACTACAAACAAGCTGTTGTTTTGAAAAGCTTCGTAGGGAGGTTTGTGCATTTCACTCCCCGACATATCTGAGGTAAACCACAAATTGCCTATGGTGTCAAATGCCATATTATCGGGACAGGCAAAACCAGTTTCTTCTCCTCCAGCCAAATAAGTATCTGCTTCAAAGCTCAAGGCATCATATTTCCCATCCTTTTCTTCGAGTTTCATAATCGAACCAAAATAATTGCCTTTGGGTTTATTATTGGTCAAAGCCACCAATACATTGCCTGTAATGGGATCAATTTCTATATCTTCTGGACGATCCAAGGGAGTTCCGCCAACCAACTTAGACGCTTTGCGGACATGAATCAATACATCGGTTTGGCTCTCAAAATTTTCTTTCAAAATGGCTTGACTTTCATAATCCAGAGACTCCCAACGCCCTGCTTCAACATTGGCAACATACAATGTTCCTTCCGAAAGTGAACCCGCTTTGGAGCCAATGAATTTGTAAAAACATTCGTCATTGGCATCATCGCCAGTGTAGACTACTAAGCGACCATCTTCCAATTCTTTAATGGTTGCACATTCGTGGGCACAACGACCAAGGGCAATGTGTTTTTGCGCCTCTCCTGTTTTGGGATTGACTTCAACCACCCAGCCATAATGTTCGGGTGGATTGTCGTAATATTTGTGCCAACCTACATCATACGAGCCTGCATAAACCATTTCTCCATCCTCCTTGCGCTCACCATAAAACATATCGTAATTTTCTTCACAAGTCAAGATGGTTCCCCAAGGTGTGACCCCTCCAGAACAATTGCCCAATGTTCCCATACCTGAGGTTTTGCCCATAATGGGTTCTGGCCAATTAAAAGGAATGTCTGTAAATCCATTTAGACGTCTATTCAAAGGATCATTTTGGACGACTTCCCACTTGCCACTGGCATTTTTCTTGACCCGCATCAGGCTTCCTCCTACATTGTACATTTCCTTTTCAACTTGCTCTTTGGTTTTGTTGTCTATTGTATCTTCAGTGTAACCCGATACAAATTTGGGATCAACGTATTCGTGATTGACCCACAAAATGCCCTCTTCTGAATTGCCTTCACTCATAGGTATAAATGCCGTAAAATCATTGTTAAATCCAAAGCGATCTGTATTCGAGATTGGATCATCCCAGCGAATCAACATATCAAAATTAAATCCTTCTGCAAATTGCAAAGCATCTTCTGCTGAAGGATCTAGAGCTTTGAGAGAATGCATAATTTCGGTCACTTGGGCTTTGCGGCTTGCATTGCAACCTGTAATCAACTGTGGCAACAATGCGGCTCCTACAATTCCCTTTCCCAAAAAACTCAAAAAATCCCGACGATTGGTTTGTATAGACATAGGTAATTTTTTCAATTGATGTATAGTATTGTAAAACTACTAAAATAACAGTTCATTTTTAAATTAGTTGATGTTCAAGACCTTGTTTTAATACAAAAAAAACATTGTCTTAAAATATGGTATTTTTTTATTTGTATGGAACGCTCCTCTTTCAAACGATGGGGACTCCCAGCTATCCATTTCTATGGCGGCAAGAGAAAATATTTCGGTTCGCCGCCACGCTGGTACAATCCACACATACCATCACGAATGAAATGCCGCCATATCCATTGCTATCTGGCATAATCATCGCAGGGGTAGGCAACCACAAGGGATTGCCCCTACTCCTTCGTCGACTCTTTTTTTCTTTCCGCTTCACGCCTTGCTACAGACGCATGACCGTGCATCTCTACATGTTACATGTTGTGTTACATATCATTGAAAATACATCTATGGTATTGTGCCACACATACCACAAAAAAAATATTGGGAAACACTTCCCAATATGGGAAAAAAATACTATATTTGCATCGAATAACACACTTATCCCCTCCACACATTACTAAAAACTCTCTTTACATTCCCCTTCAGCAACTTAATTATGAATAGCTAAAACATTTACACAAATGTTATGTCACTTCCGTTGCTTGTCAAGCCTTATTGGGGCTTGTATAGGTTTGTTATGTTTACCGCTCAATGCTCAAAATTATTGGATAACCCAATCCAATGATAACAGGCATCAGAACCTAACTAACTTAAAACTAGTGACAGAAGAACTTGAGGTCATACTAACAAATACTTCCCAAAATGAGACAAAAACCATCTGGCTCCCCCTCCCCAATGAACAATCTATTTTGTTTGAATTAACAGAGGTGCCTATATTTGAAACCAGCCTTGCCAAGAAGTATCCAAACATCAAATCTTATATTGGACATACCTCTGAACATCCTCAAACTAGCTGTCGAATTAGCTGGACTTCGAAGGGACTCAATGCGCTGATATATCATCAAAACCAAAGCTATCTCATTGATCCAGTTGACAAAAAAAACTATAAAGTATACAACAAGAATACCCTTCAGAAAAACAGCCCCGCCGACAAGATCCTCAATTGCGAAAACATTGAAAAACGACAACACATTAACCGCCTTACAGACGCCCCCTCCAAATTTTCTAATTATTCAAATAAGTCCAATTCGGATGGCTTATTGCGCACCTACCGAATAGCCATTGCCACTACTGGCGAATACACCCAATTTCATGGAGGCACTACCGAAGATGCACTCAGTGCCATTGCCAATAGTCTCAACCGAGTCAACAGTATTTTTGAACGAGAACTAGCCATCCGATTTGTTCTAGCCGAAAACAATGAACAAATCATCTATATCAATCCAAATACCGACCCTTACAGCAATGGCAATCTCCAAGCAATGATCGAAGAAAATCAATTCAATCTAGACGACATCATTGGCAATACTCACTACGATATTGGACATGTTTTTGGAACTTCTGGAGGAGGTGTTTCTGTTTTAGCATCTCTTTGCGATCCTCAATTCAAGGCATATGGTGCAACAGCTATAAATGAACCCATTGGTGACTATTTTGATATGGTTTATCTGGCTCACGAATTGGGGCATCAATTAGGTGCCAAACATAGTTTTAATGGTACAAGTGGACAATGCAATGGCAACCGGCATGCTCAATCAGCTTATGAGGTAGGTAGTGGTACCACCATTATGGCATACCAAGGATTGTGCAATGAACACAACATTGGCACTCATACCGATGATTATTTTCATAGTAGCAGCCTTCAACAAATCACCCATTTTGTTCAAAACAATCCCTACGATTGTGCCAATTACACAGTCAATGAAACAAATATCACAGGAACAAATGCAATCAAAAATCACATCATCCCCAAATCTACTCCCTTTGTTTTAAATGCAACAAACCAACAAGAAAATATCAATACAATTAATGACAATTATTTGTATACGTGGGAACAAATGGATTTGGGGTCAGAAGGGCTGGCTGACACAGCAAGCACCAACGGCCCCATCTTCCGTTCATTCCCTCCTAGCCCCTTACCCCAAAGAATTTTTCCCCGCTTGGAGCACATTCTTAGCGGCAATTCATGTCAAGAAGAAGTATTGCCTTGCTCTACCAGAATGATGCAGTTTCAATTGACGAAAAGAAACCAAAGTGAGAACGGAACGGGTGGAGCATTTAATACTTATATGACCTATGTAGGGGTAGCGGATAATGCAGGCCCCCTCACCATTCATTATCCCAATCATCAAACTACTCTTACATCAGGTACTAGCTGCACTGTTTCTTGGGATGTGGCGAACACATCCGCTCCACCTGTTCTTTGTTCTCATATCAACATATGGCTCTCTACCGATGGGGGCTATAGTTTCTCTACAAAACTTGCCCATCATGTACCCAATGATGGCAAACATACTGTCCTCTTACCCGATAATCTAAATAGCGATAGTGTCCGATTTAAAATAGAAGCCGCCAACAATATTTTTTTTGATATTTCAGATGAAGACCTCACCATTGTTCCCAATAATGCCAATGATTTACAAATCGTAAATTTACCAACATTCCAATCTGGCTGTGAAAATGATACCCTACACTTTAATCTAACAGTGAACAATATCAATGAACTATCAATTAGCTTAGATAGTCTAGTACCCAATAGTCAATACCTCATCAAAACAATAGACAATGCTGAACAAAAAAACATCCAATTAAAATTATTCAATCTTCCACCCAATCAATATAGTAGCACCTTATACCTTATTACAGAAAATGACATTTATGACATTGCACTGGACTATGAAGTACGCCCTATTGTCAATGAGCTTTTACTTGGGCTTCCAGAACATTTGGAAAATAATGTACCGCTTACACCTAGTCTTTCTTGGCAACAAATAAAAGGACAAAAACAATACATCATCGAAATTGCTGAGGACGAGACTTTCAGTAATTTGGTTCAAATAGACACACTCCTTGACAATCATTTTGCGCCCAATTTACTAGTAGCCAATAACACCTATTTTTGGAGAGTATCCACCTATAATTCCTGTGCTGACTTGGTCTACTCCCCCACCCGACAGTTTACAACAACTTCCACGAATGAGCTATGTTCCGTCACAGGAAACACTGCGTATGAATGGATTGACAAAATAATGATTGGCAACTTTGTCCACCACTCCAACAACAACCAAGGCTACCAAAAATTCACTGAACAATTCATTGAATTACAACAAGGACAAAACGCTGCCATTTCGCTCTATCCAGGTTTTAGCGATGCGACTTACAATGAATACTGGACCATCTGGCTAGATACTAATTTAGATGGTAATTATGAAGCAAATGAAAAAATACTAGATACATACAATGAGGCCATTGCCCTCAACAATATTTGGACGGTTCCCCATACTTTGGCTATCGGTGTTTATCCGCTCCGAATTGCTATGAGCTACAATTCCATCAACAATGCTTGCTCCGACCTTGACTATGGAGAAATTGAAGATTATTATGTCTGGATTAAGGCACAAGATAAGGACGGCGACCAAATTGCTGACCACTCGGACAATTGCCCTCAAAAATTCAATCCAAACCAAAACGACTTAGACAACAATGGTATTGGCGACATTTGTGAATCTGTTGAGTTACAAATGAAAGTCTATTTGGGAGCTGTCTACAAAACAGCACTCAATGGAATGCACACTTTGCTCAATGAAGCAGGTGTTCTTCCACTCTCTCAGCCTTATACTGACTTTTACAATGGCACCGAAAGTCTCAACAGTATTCCGCCTAATATGGTTGATTGGGTCATTGTCGAAGCACGTCAAGGTACTCCAGCCCTCAATCAAGCGGAAGGTCAGGGTACAGAGCTTATCGAACGTAAGGCGGGCATTCTTTTATCCAATGGACAAATTGTCTCTCCCAAACTCAATATGGGTTTACTCTTTTTTAATTTGGAGGATAATGAATCTTATTACTTTCTTGTCAGACACCGAAACCATCTAGACATTATTACCAGTATTCCACTTGTAAAAAATGAAGTCATTGCTTATGATTTCACTACTGGTATTGAGCAGGCTTTTGGTCCTAGTCAACAAATGCAAAGCAACTCAACAATTGCGGCAATGATTCCCGCCGATTTTAACCATGATGGTTCTATCCAAAGTACCGACTACGATTTGTGGAAAAGCGATCCTGCCCAACTGCAAACATACTCGGCAATAGATGCCAATATGGATGGGACTGTTCAAATAAGTGACTACAATGTTTGGAAAACCTATAAAGCCAAAAATGGAATTGCTGAAATTATTTATTGAATTCGAAATTTAAAATTAGAAAACTTAAAATTCATTTCTCCAAGTCAATTACATCCTCTAATTTTGAATTGAATTTTAAATTTATAACTCTTGAATTTAATCCAAACCCTCATTCTACATAAAGCTGACATTGCTTCTGTGTTTCCGTTTAATCTCAACGAAATAGCTACGACTGTTTCCGATTGTAGTGCCAACAATCAAGAGCTTACTCAAATAGATGTCACCAATGCAGAGTCCTATTATGAATATGCTCAAAACTTTTTAAAAGAGCAAAATGCCGTTGCAGGAGTTGGCGGTTATTTGGAAGAGCGGCTCATTTACCAAGGTCGAGACCTCTTTGAACAAACGGAAGAAGCCCGCAATATTCACTTGGGTATAGATGTTTCTGTAGCAGCAGGCACGTCCATACACGCCCCACTCGATGCCACCATCCACAGTTTTGCTGACAACAATACTTTTGGTGATTATGGTCCTGTCATCATACTTGAACATCAGTTGGATGGCTTGACTTTTTATACACTTTATGGGCATTTGAGTCGCCAATCGCTTGTAGGAAAAGAAGATGGACAAAGTATCTCAAAAGGAGAAGCTTTTGCTACATTGGGTGATATGCATGAAAATGGGAATTGGCCTCCACACCTCCACTTTCAACTCATTACGGATATGCTGGATTATAAAGGGGATTTTCCTGGGGTTTGTGCCAAATCTAAATTGGAATATTACAAACAACTTTGCCCAAATCCCAATTATATTTTGCAAATAGACAAGCTACCGTATTAGATTTAAAAGAAGCGTAGGATGAGCGGGCGGATGCACCTTGGTCCGCAGCCTAAAATATGCGTTGGCTAACCTGACCATAACGCAGCCATGAGTCAATGGCGTTGCACCATAATAATACATCATAAAAAATGCGTCGCCTCCTTTTGGAAACGACGCATTACGTTTTGTCAATTGGGCACTTTTGCG
>JAHDIA010000174.1:8016-10133 GCA_020631035.1 Chitinophagales bacterium
CCCCGTTTTGTCAATTGGACGTTTTACGCCCATTTTGTGTTCAGACGTTGCCTGCAACGTCTCTACTGTGGAAACGACGCATTACGTTTTGTCAATTGGGCACTTTTGCGCCCCGTTTTGTCAATTGGACGTTTTACGCCCATTTTGTGTTCAGACGTTGCCTGCCACAAGGGATGCCCTTACATTATTGGGTGACGGTCAATCGCTCGATTGCCATTATTTTACCATCGGCGACCAATTGGTACATATATACACCATTGGGCAATTCGCTGACATCGTACTTTATTTGGTGGCGTCCTTGGTTCAATGCTTTGTCTTGACGCAATTCGCTCAATAACTTGCCTTCCAAATTGTATACCTGAATGCTTAGCTCTTCTTTGCGACTATCCAATTCGATATTGAATGTTACTTCGGTTCTCGCTGGATTGGGTATGGCACTTATGTAAACATTGTTGCTCAACTCATTGATGCCTGTATTGATGCTTTTCAACTCTCCAATACTCAAAGCATCTTTTTCGTAATAGGCTGGACCTTCTGTAAATGTTACATCCAAGACCCTTTCTTCTTGAGCCAGTTTGTCCCATACTTTCAATACCAATGGTTCTCCTGCTGCCATTCCATCTATGCCTTCTTCGGTTTCATCGTCTCCATAAATCATTACACCAATGTTTCCACCTTGATAAACCGTTGAGCCTACTAGTAAACCTTCTGAGTTGAATATACCTACTTCATCTCCATAGTTTACAACTCCTGCTTCTGGTTCCATTAGCACAACAATTGCATTGTTTGGATGTGGCATTCCTCCTCTTACAAAATGACTTGGACTAACTGCCTCTTCTACTACATCTTCTGGAGCTGGACGGAAGGCGTGTGTTGGATCATACTGTAAGGTATTGGCATTCACCATTTTGATTTGATAGCCTCTGGTTTCACTCATTACCAAATTACCTGTTGTGATGGCAGGAATATAAAAGGCGGTCAAATCTTTGATTTGTATCACATCATTGGCAATCAAATTCAATACATCTAGTGGCATGGCATTGCCTTGTAACCAGTAAGCGATGATGTTCCAGCCTGTATTCAATGGGATTTGATCCACATTGACATCTACTTCTTGAGCGCCCTCTATCACCAAAGTTGTGGCATTGACGGATTTTACTTGGTAACCTTCCTCAATAACCCAACCTCTGTGTCCACCTGCTTCAAAGGTATTTACATTCAATTGTGGGATGTAGAAATCGACCAAGTTCTTTACCTGAATCGTATTGCTGGCAATGTCTTCAAAGATGACCTCCATACTATCGTTGACAGGAATACAATAAGACGAAATCATATCCCAACCTTGTGTTAAAGGTATCACCAATTGACAACCCACAGCCACTTCAACTACAGGAATAAAACCACCTATGCCTATATAACTGGTATTGTTGTTTAAGACATTTGTATTGAATATCTCTGTTGGTGTGCCATTCAAAAAGTTGTATCCAGAAGGCAGGGCAACAAAAACGTCATAGTTTCCTGGCTCCAATCCTCCTTGGGTAAAGTTACCCATTGCATCTGTAATCATTCCATAGTTTGTATCATCAGCAGTGCCCATTATACCATCAGGTCCCGCTCCTACAATGATCACTGTTGCTCCTACGACTGGCGGCTCTCCAGCATCCATCATTCCATTCCCATTGAGGTCTATATAAATGGTAGAACTGATGGCACCAGGCGCACAAGAAGTGTAATCACAATTGCCATCATCACAAGTGGCAACAGGATCATAATTACAAGCAGCGAGATCTGTACAGCCATACATACAATTGTCATCATTGACACACATACAATTGGCAAGATCAAAGAAGTCAGTTGTATTGGGATTGCCATCATCACAAGAAGGTGGTGTATTTACGATGACACAATTGACCGCATCAAAAACATCACTGGTCAAAGCACAGCCATCGTCTGGATTCGGCGGCTCATTCACTATCATACAATTGACGGCATCAAAACTATCGGTTGTCAAAGCACAGCCATCATCGACATTGGGTGGAGCATTCACGATTGCACAATTGACGGCATCAAACGAATCGGTCGTCAAAGCACAGCCATCGTCCACATTTGGTGGAGTA
>JAHDIA010000175.1 GCA_020631035.1 Chitinophagales bacterium
ATACCATTCGCCATCACTATACTGTCGGTCTATCTGCCACGAAGTCTGAAAGGCAAATCGACTCAGTAGTTTTTTATAGCCTTTTTTGTTAAACCATATTGCTTTGGGGTTCAAATTGAAAGTTTGATTAAATTGTACACGACTGGTTTGTAAATACTCATTGCTTGGAACAACAACTCTAACATAGCGAATGGAGTCTTCTAAATTGTTTTCGGTAGCCAATTCAAACTCATTGTTCTCTTGTATGCCGTTCATATTGTTGTCTTTCCAGATAAAATCGCCCAAATTGGCTTGAACAGGTGTGTAAATATACTCAAGTTTTTGTTGTTGCCCCGAACTGACCTCGTAGCGACTGGCAGAAGTTAGTAAGCCTTTTCCTACACTAAAATTGTATTGAATGTCGCCTAAAAAGTTCGCTTCGTTTCTTAACTCAGGAGCGAGAAGGCTGTCAACGGTTAAGGTTCGATAACTTAAATTCCAAGCGAGTTGGCTTTGGGGATTTCCAGTCAATGCACCAGAAAAACTAAATTGATTGGCATCAGTGGATCTTTGAAAATCTGTGTTTACGGCTTTGTAGTCATAACGTTTTAGATATTGGAAATGCATCTGTGTTTTGGCATTGCTGGGACTTTTGAGATAGAAAGTGAATTCGTCAAAGTAAAAGCTTTTGTCTTTTAAAACTTCTTGATTATTAGCTTGAATGCTGTTTTTTTCCTGTAACCACTTGGTGCCAGCCGTCCAGTTTTTTAATTTGGAAAACTGCTTGGAGAAATGTAGTTCTGGGCGCAAAAAAGTGGTGCTTTCTTCAAGGGAATTGCTGTTGAGTAAATTTATTTTCCAATCCAATAAATATCCATTTTTGACAAGGGATTGCCAAACAACATGTTTCAGTCCTGTATAATTATTGGCTTGGTTTAACCAGCTAAAATCGTAGCCCAAACGCATCCATTTTTTAAATTTTAAAGTCGTGCCTACATTTGCCAATTGTTGTTGCAAGGTATCTATATTGCTTGTTTGATTCAAATTCCAATCTCGGTTAAATTCAATGTTGCGGTAGTTCTCAATAAAGCGGTAGTTTTTGTGTCGAAACTCATAGTTGGCATAAGAATCTGATACCCAGTTTTCGCTGATCTTTTGTTCGTGATTTCCATATACATAAATGGCGGGTCCCACATTGTCTCCATTGCCCAAAGATGAAAAAGTATTGAGGTCATTGTTGCTCATAGAAAATTCTGCTCCAATAAGGGATGCTTCATTGGCTTGATAGCTAGCTTTGAGGCTATACAATTGTTTTTTGACAGGGCTAATGAGTCGAATAAGGGGTTCATAAGAGCCTTGTGGAATGCCTCCTTCTGTATAGCCTTTCCATTCATACACCCGACCATTTGCTGTAGTATTGGCAAGCTGATAACGACCATTGCCCAAACCAACATCGGTAAAGCTCAGTGCATAAATAGCCGTTTCGGGATTGGTAGAATAAGTGAAAATGCTATCAACTTGACCATTAATGATGGTATCGGTCAGACTGTACAAAATACGATCAGTACTGTGGAGCACTTGACTTATCCCAGGCTGAAAAAAGCCATTAGGGGCATCGCCACTCTCTGCTAAAAAACGTTTTTGAGAATCATTCAAGTCCTGTAAGCCTGCTTGGTTTTTGGCATCTTGTTCAGAATACAAATTGAACTCCACATCCCATTTATCTGATTTGTAATGTGATTGCGTATGGAGCATAGAGCGCAAAAAATACCGTTGAGCATACTCAAATTCAATCACAATGCGCTTGTCCTTAGTAATGAGTTGTTGTGGGGTAAAATACAATTCCCCCAAATTGTAGTCAATCACATAATCGTTATTGGCGCCACGTACCAACAATTTACCATCTATGTACACCCGTTCTGTACCAGATAATACAATGATAAAGGTTTCCCCATCGGCTCCAAGCAATTTGTAAGGGCCTTGATTGCCTTCGTCCCCTACAAAACTCATTCTTTGGTAGCGGCCTCTAGCAATGGCAGCACTAAAAGCATTTTTTAAAAGACCATTTTCACCAATATCATAGTAATTTTCGTAATTGACCCCTTGCAGCTTCTTACTAAAGCGCAAAAAATGGCTATTTTGACTATTGATTTGGTAATCCCCTACAATGAGTTTGTGATTGTTTTTTTTGAGTTGGATAAAGATATTGTCAAATTCTTGCAATTGTTGCGTATTGCCTTGGGTTTGAAAAGGAATATTGTTGTCACTTACAGAACCCAAGACTTCAATATCGCCCGCAAGTGTTCCTCCAAATTGTAAATTAAAGGAAGAATTGACGGACATATCTTGGTTATTTCCCACCGAAATGCCCCTAGAAAAACTACCATTGTAATCCATACCATCAGCCTCGAAAATATTTTCAACGGAGGGCTTAATTTTGTATTGAATGGGAGCACCTTTTCTCGAACCTATTTCGTCAAGCTTTTTATGACTGTATTGTTCGTCTAATTTGAAGGGAAAAGTACGGTATTTAACAAAAAATGAATCCATTACAGGACGTGCCAACCAAACCAATTCTGCTTTGACATAGTCTACAACATAGCTCATACTGTCAATAGGCAGACCATTTGGGGACTTGTAGACTGTGAGCGAACCTGGTACCAGAGAAAGCGTATCTAATTGAACACTATCCGTTTGCAGAGGTAAATATTGTTGTTGTAAATTGGAAGATGCCTCTTGTGCAACAGACATTTGCGTGAAAACAAGCAAAAATAAAAGAATCAGGTATGTAAATAGTTGCCGCAAGAAACTTGTTTGGGTTATCTTTGTTTAAGGTAATAAAACGTCTCTTTTCAAAGACAATTTTGTTTGATGAGCTGTTTTTATTTTTTATGTGCAACGTATGTCTTTCATGGCTGCGTTCAATCTGGTTAGCCAACGCATGTTTGGGGCTGCGTACCAAGGTGCATCCACCCGCTCGTCCGACGCTTCACCCCGCCTTCGGCACCCTCAAAAGGGGAATTATTGTGAGTTGCAAATTGTGAATTATAAATTGGATGCACATCTCCATAGAGAAAATTCACGAATTTTCTCCACAAATGGGCGTGATTGAACACAAAATGGGCGAAAAAACGAATGAAAACCATAGAGAAAATTCACGAATTTTCTCCACAAAACGGGCGGAATTGCACCCAAACTGGTCAAAAGATGATGGCATTCCGTAGAGAAAATTTGGGAATTTTCTCCACAAAACGGGCGAAAAACAGAACCGACGCAGAAGAAACAGAACCGATGCCTACGCCCGATAGTAGCGGATACCCCACACCCCCAATTTAATTGGGGGGAGGAGTAGCAGCGGAAAGTCCCGATGCATCGGGAAAGGTTTGAAAAAGCAACATTCCGTCCCATAAAAGAAAAAAAGAAATAAATCTGAATGATTGATATGGATAAATACGACAACTGCTTAATACGAATGAGTGTATTACTGATATGGATGTGTGTGGGAGTGCCAAGCATTGCCCAGCAAGATTGTGAAGCAGACGAAGTGGAGGTAATAGTCGAATTCATTACCGACTCCTATCCAGAAGAAAATAGATGGATTTTGTCGAATATAGGTGGCACCGTTATTTTTGAGAGAGATTTTAGCGAGGATACCTTGTACAATGTAACGGTCACCAATGCTTTGCAAAACGACACCTTATTTCTAGAAATACTGACCCCAGAATTGGTAGGCGATACCCTACGCAGAGGCGACACCTTTGTAGATACTTTTTGTGTTCACCAAGACAGCTGCTTACAGTTTCAAATTTTTGATGCGTTCCAAGATGGCATTTGTTGTGCCTTTGGAATAGGAGCTTACAATTTGTATTATGATGGCGAATTGGTTAGAACAGGTGGGGATTTTACCACCCAAGAAAAAGCTATTTTTGGATGTGGACTAGGAACAGACTGTAGCTCGGCAATAGAAATTGTACCAGGAGATTATGAAGCAGACATCAGCGTTTTTGATGCATGGTATTATTTTAAACCCGAAAGTTCTGGTTTGTATGAGATTTCGACTTGCAACAGCAGTTGCGATACCAAACTGTGGGTATATGAACAATGTTTGGGCTTGGTATGGGACAACAATATCACAGGTTCTATAGCCTTTGCAGTCGATGGTTGTGAAGACAATGAAGACATAGCCTTGATCTCTTTGGGAATGAGTAGCGAGAGAGAATACTACATCAGAATAGGAGACGATTTTGATGGATGTAAGAATGATACTGTGCAATGGACCTTTGGTTTCTTGGGAGAAATTGAAGGTTGTCTGGATTCTTTGGCATGTAATTTTGATCCTTCGGCAAGCATAGCCGATACTTGTTTGTACCCAGGTAGCCCAGACTGTCCTGCGGGGCCCGATTTGATTGTTTATGAAGAACGCATCAAAGAAGAAATATATGTGGTCATTGAAGGAGAAGACGATTTTAGCAAATTTGATTGCTTGATCGAAGAAGGTTGTATGACGGGTTATGGTGAGCGTCAATTGTTGAAGTTCAATACAAGAATTGGCAACATTGGAGATGTGGATTATTATATTGGAAAGACACCACCCAAACAAAGTGATGTCAGTCTACCTTGGGAATATGCCCCTTGCCACAACCACATTCACTACCAAGGCTTTGCCGAATATTTGTTGTACGATGCCAACAATATGCCAGTGAATGATGCAACAGGTAAGGTTGGTTTTTGTGTGGAGGATTCTAATTGTTCGGGCAACTTGGAAAAATTTACTTGTGGCAATCAAGGAATTTCAGCACATTGTTACGATGAATATCCTGCTGAAAATGGTAGCAGTCAATGGGACTGTCAATGGGTAGATGTAACGGACTTGGAGGAAGGAATTTATACTTTGGTTGTACGTGCCAATTGGAACAAAGCCCCAGATGCAACAGGAAGAGTCGAAACCAATTACTACAACAATTGGGCACAAGTTTGCATCAATTTAGCCAAGAATGATACGGGGAAATTTGAAGTGACAGTGGTGGACGAATGTGAACCGTATATAGATTGTAATGGGGAGATTTACGGTCCTGCAGTGGTAGATTGTGAGGGGCAATGCGATGGTGGCGCACTAAAAGGGGACATCAGTAAAAACCAAATGAGAGACGAAGTCGATGTCGAATTGTACCTCAACAACATCTTGACCAATGCTGATATGCTAAACGATTGCAACGACCTCAACCAAGATGAAAAGATTGATGTCTCGGACTTAGTGTTGTTGACCAATTGTATCTTACAGACTGATAGCGTCATAAGCACCAGCGATGATTGGTGTGTGTTTCCTTTTTCCATTAACAACCCCAACGACACCCTTGTAGTGAGTTTGGGTAGGCTGGCACAAGACAGCTCGTTTGTAGAACTAGATATGACAATTCCCACCAATGGCGTTTTGGGCTTTCAATTTGAAATGGAAGGACCAAGCATTGATAGTGTAATGTATTTGGGAGACAAAAACCTGAGAGTAGAGGAAGTTGATGGACACATAATTGGATTGATTGTGGACAATCAAGAAATGGAAAAAATAACAGAGTATACACCAGTTCTAAGAGTATACTATGATACACTCAATGAGATGGATACTGTTTGTATCAAGGAAGTAAGAGGGGCAATGAACAGTTTGCGAGAATCCATAGTGATGGCAATAGACACTGCTTGTAGAATAGTAGAAATACCAGTGGATACTATGCCTATTGATACTACTGACACCATAATTGATGCCATTGAAGATATATACAGAGACTTTTTGAGCATCTATCCCAATCCTTTTAAAGAAGTCACCAATTTTGACTTTGGTGAAGTACAGTCTAAAGTAAGCTTAATCATTACAGATCAAACAGGTAAGACATTAAGGCGAGAAGAATTAACCAATGTCAAAAACTATCAACTAAAACGTAAAGAATTGAGCAATGGAGTCTATTACTACACAATAATTGCAGAGAATTTCCAGAAAAGTGGAAAATTAGTCATATTTTGACCTCACAATAGATACTGATATGTTCCGTTTATATATTCTTTTATTGTTTGCCATCCTTGGCTTTCCTGCTTTGCTGATGGCGCAAAACTGTGGAGAAGATGAAGTTGAGATAGTCATAGCCATTATGACTGATGCATATGCCTATGAAACAGGATGGAGTTTAAGTACTTTGGAAGATTCCTTGCTTGCCTCCGTTCATTTCGACAATAGCTATCCAAACAATACACTCATTTCAGATACTGTTTGTGCCCCAGCCAATACCTGCTTATTCTTTACCATTACCGACGATTATGAGGATGGATTGGGTTCTACAGGCTACTATTCAGTTTATTACAATGGAGGCTTGGTAGTCAACGATTTGTTTTTTGGGGCAGAGCAAACCAATGCCATTGCCTGTTTGCCAGGAATAGTCTGTGACAATGCAATAAATGTGTTTTCTTTAGGCAGTACTGAAATTTACAAACCCGATTTGTGGTATTCGTTTATACCAGATTCAACAGGGCAATACATTATCAGTACTTGTAATACCGAAACAGACTGTGAGACAGCCATTTGGGTGTACAGTTATTGTGATGATTTGGAATATACCGACGGTCCCGAAGCCAGTCTCTATTTTTCTCACCAAGGCTGTGAAGGAAACGATCAAGCAAAAATACAGAGCAACTTTATTGAAGGAGAAGAGTACTTTATCCGAATAGGAGATATCGAAGACGATTGTGTAGGGGATGACATCATTTGGGAAATTGCTTATGCAGGTCCGAGTATAGGATGTCTAGACACGACAGCTTGCAATTACCAGCCTTATTTTGAAATTGCTGACAATTCGACTTGCATCTACCCAGGCAATCCAGATTGTCCAATGGGACCAGACTTAATTGTGGTACAAGAGATATTGGAAAGTTCAATTTATGTAGAGAAAATAGAAAATGACGATGGGTGCTATATCGAAGAACAATGTCTGACAGGTTATGGAACCAGAGAAGTAATGCGTTTTACCACCCATATCGAAAACATTGGAGACGAAGATTATTACATTGGTGTTGCACCAACCACAGCGGCACAAACCCAAGGCTCTACCCAATGGGAATGGGACCCTTGTCACTCACATCCACACTACGAAAGTTATGCAGAATATTTGTTGTATGATGAGAACAGCAATGAATTGCCCATCGGTTTTAAAAATGGTTTTTGTGTAATGGATTTGGATTGTTCTATTGGTGGAGGTACGCCCAAATTTGGTTGTGGCAATCAGGGCATTTCTGCTAGGTGTGGTGATATTTACGATGCCATTTTGCCTTGTCAATGGATAGACATTACCGATATAGAAGAAGGTTTTTATACCTTGATAGTAAGAGTGAATTGGGATCGAAATCCCGATCTTTATGGGAAGGAAGAAAACAATTATGACAACAATTGGGCACAGGTTTGTATCGAACTCAAACGTGATGCTTTGGGAGATGCCTATGTCATCATTCAAGAAGAATGTGAGGTTTTTACCGACTGTTTGGGCGATGCTTATGGAAGTGCCACCTTCGATTGCAAAGGAATCTGTGCTGGACCCAATTTGCGTGGCGACATCAACGAAGATTCTCTACGCAATACCAGCGATTTAAATGAGTATCTCAATATGATTTATGATACAAGCTTTATAGCAACAGACTGTAACGATCTCAATGCAGATGGGAACATTAGTATTACCGATGCTTCTTTGTTGTTGGATTGTTTGATGCAAGAAGCCGAGCCAGTGGGTAATGACGATTTGTGTGTTTTCCCTTATGGTGTAACCAATATCAATGATACCGTTCGCTTTGAGTTAGGGGAAGTCAATACTGAATCAAAATATTTTGATCTCAATCTTCAAAACCCATATAGTGCAGTTCACGCTTTCCAATTAGAACTTACAGGTATTGTTATTGACTTGGTTGCACGCATAGACAATTATGGTGCAACAGCACTGTTGATTGACCACAACGAAAGCACCATTGTAGGCTTAATTCAAAATAATATGGACTTGCCCAAAAACAATGAATATACTTCTTTACTTCGAGTGTTTTACACAGAAGAATTAGATTCAATGGTTTGTCTCAGTGATGTAGAATCAGTTGTGAATGGTCAGAGAGAAGAAGTGATAACTCAATTGGGAGTAAACTGTGCCAACATATTAGAAGCAGTTGTGGACACTATGCCAGAAGATACAAGTATGGTAGATACAACAAACACAACTATCTTTGAATTGACCAATGTCAATAAGCTACAGGTATTCCCCAATCCTTTTGTAAATTTCACCAACTTGTATTATAGGAATCCCCACAATGAAGTCTTTGAATTGTCAGTTTACAATCTCAAAGGAGAACGCATTCAACACCAAGTACATTTGAGGGGTGAATACCATAAGTTTGAAAGAAGGAACCTCAATCAAGGAATGTACTTTTTTGTTTTGCAAAGTCCTAGTAGGTATTATCAAGGAAAATTTGTCGTGCAGTAAGGGAGAATTGTGAGTTGTGAATTGTAAGTTATGAGTTATGAGTTGTGTATTTGTTGTTTGAATTTAGAATAGCTTCGCATTTTCTGTTTTATTTGTTATTGTGCATTCATATCTGTATATTCATATTTAAAAATTAGAACGGAACAGTAGAGGCTTCGTTTGCATGTTGTGTCCCCGCTATCCGTTTCTACTCCTCGCTTGGGTTCAATGGGGCAAGCAAACATTTAATTCGTAAAATTAAATGTTCAGTGGAGTGGCTGAGCCTGTCGAAGCCCCGCTGTGGGGTATCCACTACTATCAGGCGTATTTAAGTTTGTTTTGTCCTTCGTCGAAAAATTAAAAATTAAATTTATATCCAATCCCTTTGATGGTCTTGATGTATTCATTGCCTATTTTCTCTCGAATTTTCCGGATGTGAACATCTATTGTCCGTTCACCTACCAATAAATCCATTCCCCAAACCTTGTTAAAAATTTCTTCCCTAGAAAAGACCTTCCCAGGTTTAGAAGATAACAAACAAAGCAATTCAAATTCTTTCTTGGCAAGCGTAACCTCTTTTTCTGCTACAGTTACCAGCATTTTCTCCATATCAATTGTCAAGTCCTTGAACTCTAGCAGTTGTGGAGCTTCGTGTATATTTCTTCTACGCAACAAAGCCTTCAAACGGCTGACCAAGACCCTAGGACGAATGGGTTTGGTAATGTAATCATCGCCGCCTACATCGAATCCAGCAATTTCAGAATAGTCTTCATTACGAGCAGTCAAAAAAACAATGACTACACTATTGTAGGCTTCTTTTTCACGCAATACTCGACAAACCTCAATCCCATCCATTTCAGGCATCATAATGTCCAACAAAATCAGATGGGGCTTAAACGACTCAGCCATTTCTACAGCAGACTTGCCATCACTAGCAGTCTGAACCTCAAATCCCTCTTTTTCAAGGTTGTATTTGATGAACTCAAGAATGTCTGGTTCATCATCTACTGTCAATATTTTAAGCTTTTCTGACATGAGCTATGATTGTTTCTACAAAAATAGTACAAAGTCTGTGGAGTTGAGTATGGTTTGAAAAATAAGTTTCATATTATTTTTTACTGATTCTAAAATTATAAGGATGATAATAGATGGAACTGTTTTGAAAGTCTTTACTTTGCATCAAAATTGTCAAAAAATGCTCAAAACTTTATAAAACATTATGGCAGCACTTTTAATCAAAAACATCCAACAACTCAATCAAATTGAAGAAGGAACTCCCAAAATGGCAGTTCAAGGCAAAGAAATGGGAACACTCCCAGCCATTCACAACGCTTTTTTGTTACTAGAAGGAGACAAGATAGCTGATTTTGGTCCAATGGACAAAGCTCCCAAAGATCCCGAACAAGTCATAGATGCCACTGGTAAAATGGTTTTTCCTTCTTGGTGTGATTCTCATACACACATTGTCTACGCAGGTAGTAGAGAAGGGGAGTTCGTAGACCGCATCAAAGGATGTTCTTACGAAGAAATTGCCGAAAATGGTGGGGGAATCCTCAATTCTGCTAAACGTTTACAAGGATGCTCAGAGGACGAACTCTACCAGAGCGCACTAAGAAGATTACACGAAGTCATCGGTTTTGGTACAGGAGCCATCGAAATCAAAAGTGGCTA
>JAHDIA010000176.1 GCA_020631035.1 Chitinophagales bacterium
GCAAAAACAGTGGAGCCAAGCTCAGTAGTGTTGTTAAAATTAAATTTTTCATAGTGTTATGTTTAAAGATTTTTAGATTCAGTTTATTGATATTAGTTGGAATTATCACTTCTAATGATTTAAAATTAATCAAATTATTTTTATTTTGCTTTGTCTTCATCATTTGAGTTTTGATTATTAGTATTTAACCTAGATTGGCTAAGACTTATAGGAACAGAACAAGGATCATTGTAAAATGCAAATTCTCCTCCCAAGTCTACTTCAAAGCCTGGATGTACATCTAGTTCATTGGATCTAAATTCTACATTATCTCCCATCCCTACTATTACACTTCCATTGGTTTCGATTAAGTTAGCTGCCTGATGGCTTGCTTGCAAAACCGTCATTTCATCAATAAGTAAATTAACAGGACAAGCACAAGACAAGAGTACGGGACTTGTAAAATGCCCAAAACTACCATTGCTGTATTTGTTAGAAACATCATTGGTTCCATCATTGAAATTGGTTTGGTTGGGACTTCCATCCGAAGGGGCACCATTCTCTACTCCTATAAACTCTAACATTGGATCAGCATTCGGATCGAGTAAATCAAAGCAAATCTCTGAGACATCGTACCAAGCTCCATCGCTTATGTTGATACAAGGTGTTAGAAAATTGGTATTTCCCAATAGCACCAATGTCAATAAAAAGTCGCCTGCAAAACGTCCATCGTAAGAATGTTCTAAGTAATTGACACCTGTACAAGCAGCATCATTGGTAAAATTAATGTCTGTGTAAGCACCTGTATTCAAGTAAGCAAGATCGGGGCTTCCTCCTGAATAAAAACCATCAAACAAAATAGCTGATGAATTGTAAGTAAAACGAATGGAGGCATTCCCAATGTAATCTCCTCCGTCTGTAGATCGAATTTGTATCAAGAAACAGGCTGTGTTGTTGGCACAGTCAGTATTGGGGCTCTCTACAAATTGCATATCAATAGATTGGGCATTGCTTTGTAAAAACGAAAAGCCCAATCCTCCCATTAAAATGAATAAGCATAAATATTTCCTCATAATCCTCACCAATTTGATTTTTATCTATTAAAATATATAAAAAATTCTTATCAAATTCTTGTTTTGGAGGAGCATTTTTTATTTTTTTTATTTCGACGGAGGAGAGAACATTGCCAAATACGCCCGATAGTAGTGGATATGGCGGCTTTTGTAGAGACGTTGCATGCAACGTCTTTACTGCCGCCATAGTAGCGGATAGCGGGGAGTCGCCGTCGTCCGAAGTTCGTAGCGTTCCGTCCTAATCCTGCTATCCTTTAATTGAGTGTCATTCTATTTGCAAAGGATACCATTTTAACACTTCAGATGTTGATTTAATCTGAATTTCGTATTGCCCTTTATCAAATGAAGTGGTATCCAAACTATATTGGTGTTCACCCTTTTGCAAATAGGATTCATTTAAAATATGACGAACCTCTTGTTCATTGGCATTCCATACTTCAATAGCAATGTGTTGGTCTTGAGGGAGATAGACTTGAATGCTTGGCATTCCCTCTGCATTTTTTTCTAGACTAATTTCTGGCGCAATTCTGTTGGCGGTACACGCTTCGATGCTTGCGGTAAACTCGCCTCCATTATTTACGGAAAAACCAGGGTAGAAGTTTAGACTATTTCCTGCTTTGTAATCGACTACGACATTGTTGCTTACTTGAGCGGAAGAATTAATATCTCCTTCGGCTTGATAGATACCTGTTAGGTAATCGTCGTAATTGTGTATATGAGTCGCTGGACATACCATACCTGCAATACTGACTATTTCATTGTTATTGTTGCTACTTAAATAATTGATATTACCTGAATTGTCCATTTGAACTGGTTGTGGAATGAGAATATTTACTGTCAAAAGCGAGTCATCCCAAATGATCACATTGTCTTCAGCTATGCGAAGTAGCCCTAATGAAACGCCACAACTAACATCTTGTCCATCAGTACGAGTAATGGCAATATCTACGGTATTTTGTTCAACATTGTGATATTGAAAGACTTCCACTTCTGTTCCTTCATCGCCTAGTGCGCTAGGATCGTATTCAAAGGTAATTTCATCTTCTGCTAAGTCTATATCGTAGTGGATGCTCCAAGTTAATCCATGTGTATTGTTCAAAGGTTCGCTTAATACAATATCTACCAACATTTCCCCATTGCCTGTTCCTGCATCTGTCACCAAAGCATTGCTGGCGGCGATAAAGGAGGGAATGGTATTGCCATTGGGGAGTGAATTGGCTCCGTGAATGCTGCCATAGTTTTGGGTTACAGCGTCCAAATCGCTTAACTCAACAGTTCCATTGCCATTGGCGTCAGAATGTTTGTCGTTGACTCCATTGAAGGTAGCCGTTGCCCAATCATTGCAGGATTGCCCTACCCAATTGAGAGAAGCTTCTGAACGGCTAGGTCCTGTGTTGCCATTGGTAATTCCCCAAGTGAGCACATCAAAAGTGTTGACAATGTTGTCATTGTTGAGGTCGCCTGGCCATACACAAGATCCCTCTTGAATGATTGTGATTGAATCTTTGGCGGTATTGCCACAACTATCGGCGACTACGACTCTGTATAAACCTGGCGTACCTACAATGACATCTGGTGCAGTGCTTATCAGCATTCCTTCGTAATCCCAGAGGGTGTATGCCATATTGGGTAAATTGGTTGAAAGAAAGATTTCGCCTCCACAAGGAATGGACATATCGGAACCGAGTTCGAGATCGGATGCATTGCAAATTGGATTGGTACAGGTAGGAGCAGTACCCGCACAGAAATCTACAAAGCCTTGGTTGGAGCCACCATCGGGAAGCGAAGCGTTCCCCCTAAAATCATAATTGGAAACAGCACACAAGCCCATAGAATAACATCCACTCAATTGATTGTTTTGTAGTCTCAGATAATTTAAGTTAGGGAGATTGCCTAAAGTAGCAGGAATTACTCCTATTAGATTATTGTTATTTAATTCTAAAGCTGAAAGATTCATTAAATCACCTAAACTCGATGGGATATTACCACTTAATTGATTGTAGGCTAAATCTAATCCCATCAAACTGCTAAGATTTCCTAGCTCTGGCGGGATGCTACCACTCAAATTATTATTGTACAAATATAGTTGTAGCAAACTGGACATATTGCCTAGTTCTGGTGGAATGTTTCCTGTTAAATTATTGTATAATAAATACAAATATTCCAAATTCATTAAGTTTCCTAACTCTGGCGGAATGTTGCCAGTCAATTCATTTGCGTTCAATCTCAAGTTTTTCAATTTGGATAAATTCCCCAATTCTGATGGTATAATTCCTCCTATATCATTTGCTTGTAAGTCTAATTGTTCCAATTCAAAAAGATTACCTAACTCAGCAGGGAGGCTGCCTGTTAAATTATTAGAGTACATATATATCTCTTTAACATTGCATCCATCACTACTTAAAGTAATCCCCTCCCAAGTATTTACAGGCTGTGACAAATCCCAAGTATTGGTCCAATTGGGTCCATTGGTTGAATTATACAAAGCTACAAGTGCAAGAGAATCACCTATCAAGCATATTTCATTGGGGCAAGGTGCATTTCCTGCACAAAAGGCATCAAAACCTGCATCTGAACCATCATCGGTAAGACCAATATTCCCATAAAACGCATAGTTGCTAAGATTGGGCAAATTACAAAGTGATTGTGGATAGCAGCCTTCTAACTGATTGTTGTATAGATGTAGTGTTTGTAAATTACTTAGATTCCCCAAAGCATCAGGAATCATTCCTACTAACTGATTGCCTTCGAGGTATAAGAATTTTAAACTGCCAAGATTCCCCAATTCGTCTGGTATACCTCCACTCAAATCATTTGCCCCAAGTGCCAAACTATTTAAGTTGGATAAATTACCTAAAGTAGCTGGAATTGCTCCTGTCAAATCATTGTTTTGTAAATACAAGAGTGTTAAATTACCAAGGTTTCCAAATGATGCGGGTATGCTCCCTGATAAATTGTTAGATTGCCCTTTGAACCATTCTAGTTGAGAAAGATTGCCCATAGAAGCAGGTAAGCTTCCCGTTAAATCATTGTTGTAAATGTTCAATGTTCTCAAACTTAGAAGATTTCCAAATTCACTTGGAATATTGCCCGTTAGTTGGTTGTTGTCTAAAGATAGTGAAGTTAGATTTATTAAATTGCCAAACTCAATGGGAATGCTTCCTGTCAATTCATTCTCGTCTAGCCCCAAAGTTCTTAGTGCTGTTGCATTGCCCAGTTCTCTAGGAATGCTGCCACTCAATTGATTGTTGTATAAAAACAAAGAACTCATATTGCTCAAGTTGCCCAAGCTAGTGGGAATGCTGCCACTTATTTGATTGTTGTATAGCCACAATCCGTATATATTGCTCAAATTCCCTAATTCATCTGGCAAGCTTCCTACGAGTCCATTGTTACCTAATTGTAAGTCAATAACACTGCATCCATCTAAAGCCATATTTACCCCATACCAAGTATTTACAGGCTGAGACAAATCCCAGGTATTGATCCAGTTGGGACCATTGGTTGAATTGTACAAAGCAACCAAGGCAAGTGAGTCAATTGCTAAACAGGCTTGATTGGGACAAGGGGCATTTCCTGCACAAAAGTCATCGAAGCCTTGATCTGAACCATTGTTGGGAAGTCCTGAATTGTTTATAAAATTATATGCTATTAAATTTAAATCACATAGGGATTCTGGATAGCAACCTATTAACTGATTGTCATTAAGATATATTTGACTCAAACTGGAAAGACTGCCTAGTTCTGCGGGAATGCTATAACTTAACTGATTATCAAAAAGCACCAAAGAAGTTAAGTTTGAAAGATTACCCAACTCAGGTGGAATACTACCATTTAAGTCATTTCGGTCAAGCCACAAATAAGTTAAATTTGAGAGTTCACCCAATTCAGGTGGAATGCTACCACTTAACATATTGTTGCGAAGAGACAAGTGGGTCAAATTGCTAAGGTTCCCTAACTCTAATACAATTTGATCACTTAATTGATTATCATCAAGATATAAATGAATCAAATTGGAAAGACTCCCTATTTCTACTGGAATGGTGCCACTTAATTGATTCGCACCAAGATATAAATAGGTCAAATTCGATAGATTCCCTATTTCCATTGGAATAGTGCCACTTAATTGATTGGCACTAAGTTCCAAAACATTTAAATTGGAAAGATTGCTTATTTCTATTGGAATAGTGCCACTTAACTGATTGCTGGCAAAATTTAAAAGAGTAAGCTTGGATAGACTTCCTATTTCCATTGGAATAGTGCCACTTAGCTGATTAGCCTGTAAATTTAAATACGTTAACTCAGTAAGATTTCCCAATTCAGATGGAAGACTACCACTTAACTGATTGGACTGGATGTTTAATTCTACAACATTACAAGCATCAAGACTCAAGCTCACCCCATACCAAGTACTTACTGGTTGCGACAAGTCCCAAGTATTGGTCCAATTGGGTCCATTGCTTGAGTTATACAATGCTACCAATGCAAGTGAGTCGGATGCCAAACAACTAGAATTACAAGTTATATTTCCTGCACAAAAGTCTGCAAAACTCTGATTAGAGCCACCACTAGGTAGTTCTGCATTTCCTGTAAAATTATAAGAGTTTAGATTTAGGTTACACAAGTCTTGCGGATAACACCCACTCAATTGATTGTTGTGTAACCACAAATAATTCAAATTGGATAAATTGCCCAACTCAGCAGGAATGCTAGCATTCAATTGATTGGCATATAAATACAAATCTGTCAAAGCAGTTAAACTGCCCAGTTCAGGCGGAATACTGCCACTCAGTTGGTTGCCTGACAATGCCAAATAATACATACTAGATAGATTGCCCAATTCTACAGGAATACTTCCGTTTAATTCATTGTGTTCTAAATCGAGTGTACCAAGACTGCCCAGGTTCCCTAGTTCAATAGGAATATCCCCACTCAATTGGTTTCTGGATAAATCCAAATAAAACAAACTAGCCAAACTCCCCAAGGAAGCAGGTATTGTGCCTATTAAATTATTGTTTGATAAAGACAAACTACGTACCCCACATCCATCTGCGGTCAATACAATCCCATTCCATTCACTCATTGGTTCAAACAAATTCCAAGGATTGGTCCAATTGGCTCCATCAGTTAAATTATACAAATCAACCAGCACCAATGAATCAGGTGTCAAACAATTAGGAGGAGATGGACTACAAGTATTGGCTGCTCTCTGCATAGCCGAGGCAAGATTGAGTCTACCTTCGCTTATACACTTGCCACTCAAAGAAGGAATAGGATCAATTGAAGCCATCAAAACACCTTTGAGTTCCATCCAAGTTAAGGGACCACATTCAGACAACAACAATGCTGCTGAACCAGCTACATGTGGAGCAGCCATAGAGGTTCCCCCTGCTAATGCATAATTGTTATTGGGAAAAGTACTGTATATATCAGAACCAGGTGCAGATAAATCTACTGAAGTACTCCCAAAATTGCTTGCTTGATTCTCAGGATAGACAGATAACGCTTCCTCTTGGTCAGTAGCAGCAACACTCAAAATATTAGCATTGGTATATGAGGCTGGATAATGAGGGATTATGTCATTGTCCACACCTGAATTTCCTGCTGCTGCAACAAAAAGGTGATTGTGCTGTTCAGCTACTTCCAGCGCATCGACCATTGCCTGCGAATACGACCTTCCTCCCCAACTATTGTTGCTAATGGGTGCGCCCATCATTACGGCATACTCCAATGCCAAAACACCATTGCTTGTAGCTCCTGTACACCGCCCACTTACTGGGTTCAATTCCAAAAATTTCAAAGCAATCATTTTGACATCCCAACAAACCCCACTCACTCCTTTCGCATTGTTTCCTTGGGCCCCAATGGTTCCCGCAACGTGTGTTCCGTGTCCGCAAATATCATAAGGATCATTGTCATTATGATAAAAATCCCATCCAACAAAATCGTCTACATATCCATTGCCATCTTCGTCTATTCCATTTTCGTCTCCTGGGTCAAATACCCACTTACTACCGTCCCATTCTAAGACAGAGCCATCTCCATCCGCATCTTCTCCTAGGTTTTGCCAAATATTGTCTACCAAATCTGGATGTGCCCAATCCACACCCGAATCAATAACCCCAATGACGACACCCGTGCTTCCTGTTTGGGTATCCCAAGCTTGAGGGGCATCAATTCTTTCCATACCCCACAACTGATTATAAGCAGGGTCATTGGGAATGCCATCTTCCTCGACCAACCAATCAGGTTCTGCATATTCGACTACTCCACCCAAGGAGGCAAAATAATCAGCGATGGCTTCTTCCCCTACAAAGGTTTCATTACCAATGGTCAATTCATCGGGTATACACCACAATTCTGCATTGATACAATCAATTTTTTCGATAAAGGAACAACCAACATCCTCGGCCTCAAAACTGTATATGGAGTTGGAAGCAAATTTAATGATCATATGGTTGGTAGCTAAATCGTTTTGTGCCATTGCTGGTGCCATCTGCACCATACAACAGCAACAAATAATAAAATAAAGCTTTAGGTGTCTAAATATGTTGTTTGAGTTTCTCATTCTATTAAGTTTTTGTCTTTTCAACAGTTACTGATTTTTACAATGCCCATCTTTTAATTGCGTGGGACAATATGCTGTACATTCAATCCCCCATTACAAAGTATTGCAAAAAACAAATCATCTTTAATTGATTGATTATGAATCAAATTTACTTCTAAGATTTTGCTAAAACCAAGGAATATTTTTGTATTTTTCTATCTAAAAACAACATACCAAAACACAAAAAACACACACAAATAACTAATTATCAAGTTGTTAAGAAAAGCAAAAACCAGAAAAACCTAATGCATCAACAAAAAATCATTCAACTACTAAGCCACTTTAGCCTCCAAGAAATTAAAGCATTTCAACTTTTTTTACATTCAGATTACTTTAAAATCGAAAAACGCCCTACTTGTATCCGATTACTGGACAACATCCTTCAAGCAGCACAAAGAAGGAAAAATCCTACGAAATCAGCTCATTACGACTTTAGAGCAATCAATAAATCAAGCATTGCCCTGGCAACTTTTGGCAAAGAGGGCAATCCTGAAAAATCCTTGAGTGTCTACACTTCTTTCCTGTACACTGCCGCTACAAAGTTTGTCACCCAGCACTTTGGCAATGCCTCCAACACCCTAAATGCTCAACTGTATTATCTGGATTTTTTACAACAAAACAACCTCAACAAATTATTTGATAAACATTTCAAATCTCTGGAAAAATGCATACAAACAAGTCCTCAATCCGAAGCCCTCTTATTAACCAAAACTCAAATGGCACAATTACACATCAACCACCTCATTAAAAACGCCAACAAACGCCAAAGTATCAATACCAGCAATTGGGTTACTGCCAATACCAATTACCAAATCTTGTCTACTTTAAAAATTGTTTGCGAACAACTCAATCTTGGACAGACCAATGCCCTAGAGTATGACAACTCTTTTATTTTGCCCTTTGTCCCTATTCTAGCAAGCAAGCAAGCCAATGGTTTTGCCAATCCTTTGATTGAATTGTATTACCTAAGCTATCAATGCTTTTTGGAAAAAATAGAGGTTGCTTCTTTCTTTAACAAGATAACACAACACCATTCAGATATTGTAAAAGAGGAAGTTCAAAAACTGAGCAAATACGCCAAAAACATTTGTATTGAATCTATCCAAAAAAGTCAGGCAGGTGCTTTTGAATTACTCCACCAAATCAATCAGTTTTTGGTCACCCAAAACTTATTTACCATTGATGGTCAGGTAAGTATACGAGATTTTACCAATACCATTTATGTGGCTGCCCGAATGAAAAAATTTGAATGGGGTCATCAATTCATTGCCCAATACGCCCCCTATTTACCTGATGCCCAAAGACAAAACAATCAAGAAATTTCACAAGGTCTCTTGTTTTTTGAAAACAAAGAGTTTGAAGCGGCATTAGACATATTACTTAGCAAACATTTTGACAGTGATATTTTGCTAGAAAGCAATCGCCGCAACCTTGTCATTAAGGCTTATTACGAATTGGGTTATTACCAGCAAGCCGAACAGCAAATCGACAGTTTTGTCCGTTACCTCCGTAGTATTTCCAAAAAGAAAATGCCCCAAGCTCGTGTCAATTCCTACAAACTATTTTTACAAGAATTGCGCAAACTCGTTCGCCTACATTACAACATCAATTTGAGTCCTTCTAGACACAATGAGAAACTCGACAAACTGCTTGTATTTGCTCAAAGCAAGCAACTCAACAATCAAGCTTGGTTGCTAGAAAAAATTAAGGAAGGGAAAAAATAAATTTAATTTTTTGTTTTTTTGGGCGTGCCCCTGCGGGTCAGGCTATCCGTGGGTTCGCTTTGCTCCGTGCTGCGCACACTCCCTGCGGTCGTCCACTATTATCCTTCACGCAAGAAATTTTATTTTAATAAATGAGTTTATTATTAAATGACAATTTTCATGGTTCCTGTTCAGACGCACGGTCGTGCGTCTCTACGTTTTCTGTTCCGTTTTCTGTTCAGACGCACGGTCGTGCGTCTCTACGTTTTCTGTTCCGTTTTCTGTCCAGACGCACGGTCGTGCGTCTCTACGTTTTTGTTTTACAACAAAAAACCCGTTCAATTGATAAATCAATCGAAACGGGTTTTTAATACAAATCAAAATGTGTGTTGTCTTCAATGTTTGTGTTGAAAACTAATGTATGTGTTTATCCTTTGGGAATTTCTTTTCCAATTGTTGTGTGCAGACAAGGCATGCCTTGTCTCTACCTTTTATTTTAATATCATTTGTTTGCTATCTCTTACTTTGCCGTCTACGACCAAACTATAGGTATACATTCCTTGGGGCAAATTGACCAAACTTAAATCTACTTGACCTTTGCCTGTCGATTCTAAGGAAATCTCTCGAATCAATTTGCCTGTGTTGTCATATACATGTAGGCTGGCTGTTTGGACTGTCTTGGGTAAATAATATTCAATCACTGTCTCTCCATCAAAGGGGTTGGGAGCGTTTTGTCCCAATTGCGCCTTAT
>JAHDIA010000177.1:0-9100 GCA_020631035.1 Chitinophagales bacterium
ACATCTGAACGAATGTTTAAGTTCTTTTCAAGTATTCCGTAATCTATATTGCTGGCAATAGAGGTGTCCATCACCAATTCATTTTGACTCATCATAAACAACCCATCTCGGTTGTAGTCTATCCAGACATACCAATAAGTACCATACCAATTACCTCCTCCTTGATGCAAGCTAATGGTATGCGTTCCGCCTATATCTAAATTAGCAGGAGCTAAACCAGTATAATCGGCATAACCTTGATTGGTGTCATATCCATTTTCGACATTGTTGATTTCTTCCAGCTCAATCCCCTCACTCCAAACATAAAATCCATTATTGGTATTACTACCCACTGAGGCACATACTGGGAAAGAGGTTAAGAAACTATTCGGTTCTGTATAATAAGTCACATAAGACGTATTGACTGTATTGTTCTCATGGTCCATCTCTACCCTAAACCAAGCATAATAGGCCTCATTACAACCAATAACCAAACGCACCATCATGTAGGCAACTGGTTTGCCCCAATTGTCCAAATCCTCATCTGAGAAAAAGACCTCACCAGATTCAGGTGACATTGTATTAGGATTGGTAGCTCCTGGTCCCAATGGTACAAAATCTCCTGCATTGGGATTGGCTGTATTGATGTTTTCATGATCAAAAAAGATAGGAGTCATACTTCCTGGATGACAAAATGCCTCCACCTTGGCTGCAGATAAGGCAGGACTGTAAAAGGTGTAACCATTGCCATAGTAAACAAATCCACACTCAACAACAGGTTGATCTACCAAATGACTAAGGTTAAAAATGTAGGCTTCATAGGCTCCTAAGTTTTCACCCAATACAGGACGATCCATCATAGCAAACTGAAAATAGGGCGATTCTGCAAAATCTACTTTAATTTCTCTGTTAATGTCTGGCATTTCGTTGAGCAGCAAATAAGCATAGCCGCCATAAAACGCACTTGTATTAAATTCAAGGATAAAAGAGAAATCATTTTGATTGCCCAGATTGGCAGAACTTGGAATACTCACTATCGCATTATTGTAATCGGAGATGTATACTTGTACAGAAGTATTGTCAAAATTATTTGGTATGTAACCATAGCTACCTGCCGAAATACTGTACAAACTACTAGGTAAATAAGAACCATGATAAGATGGTGCAAAACCATTGTAACTCGCCAAGCCTTCTATTGTAATATTGATACTTGAAAAATTATCATCATTGGCAGAAGATTCTTGTAACACTCTGTTTGAAAAAAGCATGGTTGGTGTACCAAACTGTCCTGCTGTTAAGGTTTGTCCTCCTACACTTAGATAATTCCAATCTTTCAAAATTATTTTCTCACAACCAGGCTCTAAGTCTCGTTCAAAACGCATCCAAGCATAGTGCGCTTGTCCACTACAGGCACTCAATTCTACTCCTGTATAAAAATAACCTCCATTGGGAATATTAGACACATCTATTTCCAAAATTTCTCCACTTACATATGTTTTGCTCGAGTTAATTGTTTCGCCTTGAGAAAAAGCGTATAACTTTGCACTATTGTTAGGATCAACTGCAAATTTCATCTTGGGAGAACTAGGTATGTTTATCAAGTATTTATTATCTGTATATTGCACATAAAAGGCTCCAAAATCTGTGTCAACATATTGAAAAGTTCTTGCATTTTCACCAATGGCGATATCTTCTGGAAAATCACTATACACCATACCTGACTCTTCGATAAAATTGATTCTAAATGTTTTGGAAAGAGCATTGTTGTCATAAATATACCCAGATACAGCTGAACTACTAAAGGTAAATTGAAAATCTAAATCGGTATCATGTACACTTGCATACCCATCTAAATATAAAACAGCCGAATCATTAGATACGATTTGTACTCTTGGGCTCAAACCATTGGGCAGTCCACTTACATTGTAGTAAGAAGAATACAAATTACCACTAGATTGGTAAAATGTCAAGCCTTCTAATTTAACAGGAATTCCTCCCGTAATTTGACCATTGTTGCTCTCGTTTTCGTTAAACTCATAGTTTTGAAAAATGGGTCTATTGGTTGTATATGTATAAAAAACACTATTGTATGTACTACTCGAAATCAAACTACTTCTAGATGCGACACTACTATTGAGCACACTTTCAGCAAACAACATCTGCCCTTCCGAAAACATTCTGGCACATTTGGTATAATCCATAATGTTGTCATACATATCGGGTATTGGATTGGCATTGGTTTCGCCTGCCTGCATACAACTGTTTTGTTCTTCAACAGGCACACAAGGTCCACCAGGAAAATCAGTTGAATAATTAATGTAATGCCCTATGGTCAAGGGCGTATCATTAAAACTATTGATGGCATCATTGATGTTTGCTCCTGCGGGCAATGCTGAAGGATTCGCAGCTAAAAAATTGTTTAGAAAATCAAAATCGTCTACTGAACAATTAGAGAGTAGATTAGAACCATTTAGGTCGCCCCAAATGTGTCTTAATCCCAACCAGTGTCCGATCTCATGTGACAATACATAACTGTAATTGGCACGGTCTGGATCTACAGGTGCAACTGCCCAATGAGCCATCACCACCCCATCAAACAAATAATCTTCATCATCTACTGGATCATTGGGATCATCGTGGGAAGTTTCGGGATAATGTGCCACCCCTGAATTGCCTCCAGGTGTCACATCACTGACAATGTATATATTCAAATACTTGTCTCTTGGCCACATCACCAAACGCTTTAAATCCTTAGAGGCTCCAATGCCTTTATAGGTCAAACTTGATTTGGTTCGGGTAATGCCTTTGGTAGGATTTCCATTGGGATCTTTGTCTGCCAAAACAAACTGTAAATCCAAACAGCCAACCTTATCAGAATAGACTGCATCACAGAGATAATCACAGTCTGATTCACAAGCTGTTGCCCCTCTAAAATCATCATTGACTTTTTCTAGGGCGTCATAAACTCTTTGATCTGCAATGTTTTCGTCATAATCTTCACAACCATAAATGATGTGAAAAACAACAGGGATGGTATAAGGTCCACCATCTGAAGTAAAACGATTGAGTGTGGGATCAAAATTTAAAAAATTAAAGGCATCTTGTAGTATTGTACCACAAGCATCCTGGCACTTTTCTTTTAAACCTGGATTGGTTTCATAGAGTTCTTGCATCTCCTCTTCCAAACCACAGGTTCCACTACCAGAGCCTGGATAAAAAACCTGAGCATTTATGCCTGTAAAAAAGCTCAAGATGGTAATCACCGTAAGTATTGTATGCTTCATAGCTGTTGAAATAATTAGAAGTCTGTAAATGTTATAGAATACATAGATATACCTTTACCAATAAATGAATTGCTTGAGTGTACACGTTTATATATAAATACTACTCAATCAATCAAATATTGGGACGTATAGCAATGGTTGAATCTTTCCATCGCGTTAATATCTATTCCGATAAATAATTACAGGGAAAATCTTTTATCAGGCGCATCACAGGGGAGCAGTTCCACATAACTCTCTTAAAACTGCACTAACTATTCTTATTCTATTACATACTTTGTATACGAATCTTAGAAAAAAAGTTCTAAAATTTAACTTATTTATTAAATCCTAAAATAAAAAGCCCCCAAGCAACATTACTGTTGCTTGGGGGTTTGGTTTTTCTTCTATATTAAATATTAAAAGCTTAATACCTAATTTCTACATGACCAATTTTGGCTCCGACAATTTTCCAAACATCAAAGTCTGTATTTTGTACAACTCTGTCCAAATTGCCATCAGTGTATTCATAAGATTGATTGATCGCTGGTGCCTGTCTCCAAGCATCTGCATCGGTATTTTGAATTACTCCATCACTGTTGTAATCTCCTGCCAGCATGGCAAAGCGTCCGTCTTGTGTTTCTCTTAATTGCTCTACCCCTGCTGCTTGGTTTGCTGAGGTGGTAAAATCATATATCATTGTTGTTGTGGCTATAACTGTTGTAGCACTGATCACATCCAAATGGTTTCTATGACGAACAACAAAATAGTATTCCTGTCCATCTACCAAACTGTTAAAACCAACTCCAGATGCTCCATCTACATCAACGATTGAACCATCATCCAACAACAAAGCTGCTCTTCGTTCTACTACAGTGGTCTGAGACATAGAAGTACCCAATGTTCCTGAACGAGCTTCCACAACTACCCAATCCACTGCATTGTTTGGAATACTATTGGCAAACTCTGCACCCAAATAAGCATATGGTCCATCATTATACGGATGATCGGTAGGAAGCAAACTATTCAGGTCTGTGCGCATGCTACCCATTCCTGCTTCATAGGCTCCTTCCAATAATACACTTCCATAAAATTTAGAGGCATTGCCCACTTCTACCAAATTACACAAACCTCCACCTGTTCCACACTCATTAGAAGCCGTAATACAAACCACATAGGTTCCTGGTGCATCATAGGTATGTACTGGATTGGCAACAAAAGCACTGTCGCCATCACCAAATGCCCAAACAATGTCCCCCGTTCCCATAATACTCGCCGAGAAACTTACCGTCAAACCATTCACCTCAATGTTGTTGACATTCAAGTTGGGAATTCCTCCTTGTTGTATGTTGACTGTACTCGAGTTGTCAGATGCGCAAGGTTCATCAGCATTGTCTGTAAAATATACAGAATAACTACCCGCCAAAGTCGCATTGTATTCAGCCGAAGTCGCCCCAGCAATGTCTACCCCATTCAACTGCCACTGATAGCCATAACCTGTTGGTGCCGCATCATCTGTCGCCAATGTAATGACATCTCCTGGACAGATCACGCCTCCACTACTGTTCAAGCTAGGAGCAGTAGGAGGCACACAAGCACTGGTGCCCACAGGGGTCAAACTATGTGCATTGCTTCCATTCAAATCTACTTCCAATACATTCAATATCTCTTTGTCAAACAAATTGTCTCCATTTTTTTGCACCAATACATATACTTCCATATTGTCAGGATTCGATGTCATAGGCACTGTATAATTGTATTGATAAGACGCTTGAGTTCCTTCTACAATACCACTTGGAATACTGCCTGCTGTTCCCCAAACACCTCCCAACATATCTCTTACCACATGATTGTGTTCATAATCAGAAATGGTTCCTGATGGACCACAAGAAGAATTATAATTGGTTTGAGGTTCTATGATTCCATTTTCAAGTATAAATACATTGAAGCGGTAATCACCATCCAATGGAGCCAAAAAGTTGGCATCTACATCAATGGTCAATGCTCTGGTACTTGCATCATAAGTAGTACTAGTAGACAATTGTACTGGTGTAAAATCTGCCAAACGATTAACTAGGTTCAATTCCCAAGAAGAACTGGTTGAGTTAACTTCTGATGGATTGGCATTGTAAAATACACTTTCATAATATTTTCTATCCAACAAACCTTTGGGTTGCCCCTCAACACTCAAATAACTATTGCTTGGATAATCTGCCGAATAAGGCATAGTCACCGCATTGGCACTGCTAGAACGGTGAATCACTGCCGCCAAAGTATTGAATGGGTAGTTCCCCAAAATATTCTCCATTACAATTTCAGCACAAGGACAATTGCCACACCAAGTAGCCGCCAACTTTTCCAACAATACTTTTTTGCTAGATACATTGCTCAACTTATATATATTGTGAGACATTTGCTTGTCGGCTCCACTCACACTCACCCCATTTACAGAGGTAATCACCATACTCACTTCATAATTCGTTGCTGCCCCCAAAGAAATTCCATTGATGACATCCATATAATACAAAGGACGAGTTGAAGGAGTACTGCCTACAGGAATCGAAAAGCCATCAAGCGTCAACTCTGCTATACTGACTCCATTGATTTCCCACTCAATCGTAAACTCTGTAATCGGTTCGTCACCTGTATTGTAGACCGAAAAACGCAAATTGTGGTCCCCAGGTGGCAAATAAGGACTGACATCTATTTCGTTCAATCCTATATTGGGAGCCGCATACATCAAATGCGCACAGCCCAAAAACAGTAATAAAGTAATGATTTGTTTCATTATATGTGGTTTGTTTTAAAATTCAATTGGACCGCTGAAGCGGATTTAAAATTCAAGATTAGTAACTATCATAATTTTCAATCTTAAATTTGAAATTTTTAATTCAATTTTTATTGTGCAACGTCATTGGTTCTAGGCTAAGTTCACTCTGGTTAGCCAACGCATGCTTCATACTTCGCACCAAAGTGCATCCACCCGCTCATCCGACGCTTCTTGAAGTTGTTATGTTTGTTGTTTTAAGTTTAAAACTTTTCAAAATTACTCAATTTGTACAAGTATTGTACTTAATTTAATATTGTAACTCAAATCTCAAAAGCTACTTTGTCTGCTAGACAGCATTTCTTTAAATTTGCCTATCAAAAACATACATTTGCACCTACAATACCTTCAATACCAACAAATTGACCAACAAAAATGGGACAATTGCATACAAAACTCCCTCAATCCAAGGGTTTATGCCTATAGTTGGTACCTAGATGCTGCCACCAATACTTGGGATGCCATTGTCCTCAACGATTATGAAGCAGTACTGCCCCTACCCTATAACAACAAATGGGGGCTACAGTCTGTTTATGCACCCACTTTTGCCCAACAATTGGGGATATTTTCCCCAAAAACCATCGACCAAGGCTTATTTACTGACTTTTTAAAGGCGATTCCCAAAAAATTCAAGAGAATTCGTCTACCTATTAAACATGGTCAAACTTACAGCATCCAAGAATATCAAGACTATGTGTTTCCCAATTATGAACTCGACTTATCACAGTCATATGAGGAGTTGCGCAAAAACTATCACCAAAACACCATACGCAACCTAAAAAAAGTGGGTAAACATCAATTGTCTTTACATAAAAACCTTGATCCCAGCTTTTCCGTAAATATGTTTAGGGAAACCAAAGGCGACCATTTGGGACATCCTCCCAGCTTTTACGAGCAAATTTTGGCGATTATGAATGCCGCCATCATTCGGGAAAAAGGCTGGATTTGGGAAATGTGCAATGAAAAAGGCGAAGCTTGTGCCAGTGGTTTTTTTGTATTGGACAAAACCCAACATCAAGACAGGGTCTACAATTTGTTTCCTGTAAGCAATGAGGAAGGACGAAAAAAAGGGGCTATGTTTGGCATCATTGACCATGTTATACAAATATATGCTGGAAGCAATACCCTATTGGATTTTGAGGGATCGAGTGTAAAAGGGGTTGCCCAATTTTATGAACGATTTGGTGCTGTTAACAAAATTTATCGCCATATAGATTGCAATCGGATGCCATTTTATGTAAAAATTCCGTTTAATTGGTATCAACAATGGAAAATGCGATGAAACACCCAACATGCCCAATACGCCCGATAGTAGTGGATATGGCGGCGTTCCGAGCGGTATGTGGCATTTCGTAGAGACAAGGCATGCCTTGTCTGTACCGAGCAAGCGCAAGCCAAAAAGGGCAGCCGCCATAGAAACGGATAGCGGGGAGAAACCATCGTTTGAAAGCCCAAGCGTTCCGTTCAAAAAAGGAAAAGAATAAGAAAATTTTAAATATTCAATAATTGAATAAGATGTGTATATGGTGACAAAAAAACAATATGTGAATAAACTACTGTTAAAAAGTTGCTGTTTTTACAAATGATGTTTTATTTTTACAGGGATTGAAAGAATCCATAAGCTTGATTTTAATGAGATTGAAGTATACAATTAAAATGGTTTTGGCAGTGATGATTGCGGCTTTTGCCCTTTCTAGTCAATCTACCCAGGCCCAAGACATCCACTTTTCGCAATTCTATGCGTCTCCTTTGACCTTAAATCCCGCAATGACGGGTTTGATGCAGGGTTGTCATAGGGTGGCTATTAATTATCGTAATCAGTATCCACAGTTGTATACTTACAATGATTTTGCGATTTCATACGATGCCTCTTTGATGCGTGGAATGTTGCGAAACGACTTTGCAGGGGCTGGAATATTGTTTTACAATGACCGTCAAGGCGATGGTAGTTTGAATAATATGCAAATTATGGGTTCTTTTGCCTACCACAAAGCAGTTGATCCAAATGGTCAAGTACTGCTTTCCTTGGGTTTACAAGGTGGTTGGGTGAATAAAAGTGTCAGTGTTGCTGACTTGCTTTTTTCGACCCAACAAGAAGGCAATGGTTTCAATCCTATGTTGCCAAATCAAGAAGCTTTTGAGAGCAATCAATTCAACTATTTTGACTTGAGGGCAGGTGGAATGATTTCTGCTAACATAAATAAATTCGTTGGATTGTTTGGCGGCTTCTCATATTTTCATATATTTGAGCCTGAAGAGATGTTTCTCGTACTTGGTGGAGACATCTTTGAAGCAAATGTTATAGATCCAAGATTGGTTGCACACTTTGGTGCAGATATTCGTCCTAATAATATGGTCAGTATTTCTCCCAATGCTATTTTTATGACACAAGCAGGTGCCAGAGAAATAGTGCTAGGAACAAACTTGGGCTATCATTTTCAAGACTCTAGAAGTAGAGGAGATGATGGTACAGCAGTGTACTTAGGAGCCTCCTATCGTTTTGGCGATAACATCATCGCAATCGTTGGTGCAGAATTTAATCGCTTAAAAATGGGAATTTCTTATGATATTAATGTATCTTCGCTTAACGTAGCCTCGAATGGGCAAGGCGGCATCGAGATGTCGGTAGGATATGAATTAGGCTGCACATCACAAGGACGACGTGGTTATCCACCAGTAAGCTGTCCTCGTTTTTAAATTGACATTTGAATTTTGGGTGAATAAATCAAATGAAGCGGTGCTCTAGTTAGCACTGCTTTTTTTTTATCATTTGCCCTCTATTTTTAGTTAAAGAGCTATGAATCAGTACCAGCATTCCAACATAGAAACCAATTCCTACCCTACTGCTTATCACCTTTTTCAATTGTTATTGCTGCTTACTTTTGTGGCACTTGGTTTTTGTTTGATGATACTTGCTTCTTTTGGCATTATGTATGTTTTGGGGCTTGACATGAGTATTATGGAAAATGACAGTGTTGCTTTTATAGAAAACATCAATGCTGCCAAAATGCTTCAGGTCATTTCTAGTTTTTTC
>JAHDIA010000177.1:9110-10109 GCA_020631035.1 Chitinophagales bacterium
TTTCCTATTTGGTTTTCCTGTCCTTTTATATGCTTCTATTAGTAGCAAGTATATCAACTTACACCTAAACAAAAACATCAAAATTCTACCAATTGTATTAGGTGCCTTAGCTATACTATTCTGTTATCCCTTGTTAACGGTTTTTATCAAGCTCAACAATAGTATTCCTTTTCCTGAAGCCTTGGCTAGCTGGGAGACTTGGATGCAAGCTCAAGAAGCCGATGCTGCCGAAATGCTCAAAGGTTTTTTGGCAATGGACCATATAGGGGATTTGCTCATTAATTTGGTTGTGATAGCTCTAATGCCTGCTATTACTGAGGAATTGCTATTTAGAGGGGGATTGCAACAACTTTTGGAAAAATGGTTCAAGGGACCACATTTGGCAATTATCATAACAGGCTTTATTTTTAGTGCCATCCATATGCAGTTTTATGGGCTGTTTGCCCGTTGGATATTGGGTATTGTCTTGGGCTATATGTTCTATTGGTCTCGAAACTTGTGGTATCCAATTATTGCCCACTTTTTAAACAATGGTGTACAAGTATTGTTGGTCTATTTGGGTTACATTAGTGCAACGGAAGCAGAAAGCTCGGCTGCCGCTTATGACGAATTGACTTGGCTTCATATTCTCATTCCATCTGTTTTGTTTGCATTGTTTACTTATTTGTATTGGCAAAGTGTACAAAGTCCTAAGATAGAAGAACATTCAGAACCCGATTTGATTGCTTAAATTGTCAAATAACATATAAGATAAAAAACACCTTCATGTCTGAAAAATGGGTCAAAATTTATGTAGATATTTATCTGTATAAAATACAGATTGCCCAAGCAGTATTGGAGGAACATGGTATAGAGAGTGTATACATCAATAAACAAAACTCTGCCTATGCACAGCTTTTTGGAGACATTGAGTTGTACACAACCAAAGAAAATGCTTTAAAAGCCGTCAATTTGCTCAAAAACATCAATTATGAAGAGGATGAAAGCATTGATTGAGGA
>JAHDIA010000178.1 GCA_020631035.1 Chitinophagales bacterium
TGCAATTCCTCATGAGCAATTTGATCTTGGTGTTTTTTAATGGACTCAAAGAGGATTCTCACCCCTTTCCTCTCTTCAAAAACCTTCCAAGCATTATAATACAATTGTATCAACAAATCATCGGGATAGGCAGATGCTTGCTGTTCAAAATTATCAAATCCTGCTTGAATGGGAATTTCTTTTGGAGTAATGTCTCGGCTAAAACTTGTATTCCGATAAGAACAACTCAATTTCAACAAACTAATCAAATTGTATTTTTGAGTATACTGAAACAATTGATTGGTATCTATTCCCTGCTTCTTATCATTACTCAAAATCTGTTGATTGACATTGAGCAATTCTACTCGTTTCTGAATATCATATAAAGCCTCTGATTTCTTGGCTTTTTCCAATTCCTTTTTAAAAGCATTAAGATGAAGTGAAAAAAGGTGATACAGTTTTCGGTTCTGTAAAAATTCTAAATACCAAAACTTGGTCCACCAGAAAGAATGAATATTGTTTCGCTCAAAATTTTCGTTTAAGTCACTCGCAACAAATTGTTCTAAGACCTTGTACAATTGCGACAAACAAACCTTCATATATTGCCATCCAGCTTTGTCATTGTTTCCAAAAAACTTCAATACAAGCTTATCAACGGCTTTGGGTGGAAATATCCAATTTCCATCTTGTTCAGGCTTACTTGGTTTCTTAGCAATCTTTACCAATTCTTCAATCAACTCCAAGAGCTTTTTTCTTTGTGTAACCTTTACCAGAGGATTGGCTAAGTAATTCTGAAATGCCTTCAACTCATTCTTATCGAAGATCCCCAATACAACAAACAATTTCTGCTGACTTTTTTCCATTTTTATAATCCGTTACTACAACTAAAATCAGCACTTTGACAATCATTAAAGATTAGTACAAAGCATTAACTATTGAAAAACAAGAACTTAAAAATCCATCAAACAAATATACTCTATATTCCGTACAAAAAACAGTGCCCAATGAACTATATATTATTTTACTCTCCTAAAAATACACACAAAAAACTAAAAATCAAATATTTACAAATAAAAAGCAATTAGAAAAAATATTATTTTTATTGTTTTTTATCTTTTTTTCATATTACAACTAGCTTTATTTTTGTAGACACAAACAAATTGTAAAAAACAAACTATCAAAATCTGTAAATATACAATATTAGAAAAATTAAAAAAGATGACTAATTCCAGCTTTTAATATTCCCAAACTATAAGCACCATGACGATGAAACTTAATTTCCCTGGTTTAATTATAATTATAGTATTGACAGTCATTTCCCCAATGCTTGTCTTTGCACAAACCAATTTCGCTCCCAACGAAATCATCATTAAGTTCAATGATCCAGAAACCTACACGATCGATGCTGAAGCAACAGCGTGTGCTTTTCTTGAAAACATCAAAGCTGCCAAGGCCGAACGTTGGTGTGTACCTGATACCCTTGTGGTGGGAGGTACACAAATCGTAGGCATCGAAAACATTGCAGCTTACTTCAATTCTCTCAATGGTGTAGTCGCTTATGCAGAACCCAATTACATCCATGAACTCGACCTTACTCCCAACGATCCCAACTACAATCAGTTGTGGGGAATGGAGCAAATTCAAGCCCCTACCGCTTGGGAAAAGCAAACTGGAAACAACGATATTGTCGTGGCTGTCATTGATTCGGGAGTAGATTGGGCACACCCTGATCTCAAAGACAATATATGGCAAAATATGGGCGAAGATGCTGACGGTGACGGCTCGGTACTTTTTTGGACAGGCACGCAATGGATTTTTGATCCAGACGACGAAAATGGCATTGACGATGATGGGAATGGTTATGTTGATGATTTTGTTGGTTGGGATTTTCACAACAACGACAATGATCCTAGAGAAAATTCTGATCATGGTACGCACGTTGCAGGAAGCATTGGTGCCACTGGCAACAATGAAATAGGGGTTACTGGTGTTTGTTGGAACACTCAAATAATGGCATTAAAGTTCGTTGGCACCATTGTCGATGAATCTGGAGAAATTAAAATGGGAGGCTATACCAGCAATGCTACTGAAGCATTGGATTATGCCATCAACAATGGAGCAATGATTTCAAACAACAGTTATGGACGTTGTGGGCTAGGTAGTGGCAGTAGTTTAGAATACGAAGCCATAACTCGAGCCTTACAAAACAATCACTTATTTGTCACTTCTGCGGGCAATTACAAAGACAATCACCCCTGCCAAGAATTAGACAATGACATCATTCCACAATATCCCGCAAATTATGAACTAGACAACATCATATCAGTTGCCAATACGAATCTTGATGATGATTTGAGTGCCAGTTCACATTATGGATTAACTACAGTAGATTTGAGCGCACCTGGTTCAGATATTTATAGTACACTCCCTAACAATGAGTATGGCATCAACTCTGGAACATCTATGGCATCCCCACACGTTACAGGTGCGGCTGCCTTGTTATTGTCTGAATGCCCAACACTCGACTTCCAAGCAATAAAAGACCTTTTACTCAATACCACAGATTCTATTCCTAGTCTAGATGGCAAATGTGTAACAGCTGGCCGCCTAAATGTGGCAACTGCTATGCAAAATGTAGAAACTTACTGTAATGCAAGTCTGAACCATCTCTATGTTGACCAAGACGCAATAGGAAACAATGATGGTAGTTCTTGGGCAAATGCCTTCAATCGTTTAGAAGATGCATTGGCAGTAATAGCCGTAGATGGTGAAATATGGGTTGCTGAAGGAATCTATCATCCATCACCTACAGCTGATCCAACAGTATCTTTTAACATTCCTCACAGTTTAAAATTATATGGAGGTTTTGATGGAACAGAAAGCAGCTTGACTCAACGTGATATTGAAAACAATGAAACCATTTTAAGCGGAGATTACAATGGAGATGATGAAATAATAGTCAATACTGATCCTTTAAGTTTGGAATTTCTAAATACAAATGAAAATGCCAATCTTATATTAAAATTAGAGGGAGCAAATTTAGGAAGCTTCGTTACAATAGATGGTCTGACCATTGCTAATGCACAGTCAAGTTCAGCTTTTGCTGGAATGTATTTTATAGCAGATTCCTCTGATCTTAACCTACAAGTAAAAAATTGCATCATTAAAGAAAACAGAAGTAATGGAGGGGCTGGAATTCGTATGGTTGCCAAAGACAATAAAAGAATCATTTGTTCCATTGAAAACTCTTATTTCTACCACAATTCAGCCAATAGTAATTTTGGTGGAAATGGCGGAGGAGCCATTTGGGCTGGTACCCAAGCTAGCTCAACTGAATCATACGTCGAAGTCAATTATTTAAACAATCGATTTTACCAAAATCATTCTGAAGGACGAGGTGGTGCTGTCTTGAATCAAGGGGACATCAGAGCAATCTATCAGAATTGCATCTTTGATGAGAACTATTCTGTTACAAGCGGAACCAATTTTGAAAACACCCTTGAAACAGTTGAATACCACAATTGTAATTTTTACAAAAGCGATGGAGATTATGCTTCTTTAATGGTAAATTGGTTTGATTATGCCAACAATGATGTTGTTATGTACAATTGCATCTTTTCAGAAAATGGCAACTCTGGTAATTTAAAATTAAGAGGCAATGGATTTGTACTAGGCAATTGTATCATAGAAGAAGATTTTGACGCCTTAACCACAGATGCCAATGGCTCAACAGATTTAGGAAACAACCTAATCACTCCTCCACTCTATACCGATGCCCCCAATGGCAATTTCAAACTAGCTTCAAATTCTCCTGCCATCAATACAGGAAACAATGACTATGTAGTTGCCACAACAGACTTTACAGCTACAACTAACCGAATCTTACAAAGCACTGTAGACATAGGAGCTTTGGAATCACAACACGGTTTGTGCTTCTCCAATCTCGACAACCCAATAGACCTCGGTCCAGATCAGTCCATTAGCTGTGGCGAATACATCACCTTATCAACCTCTTACCCCAACATCCCTTACACTCTATGGGATTATGAAGGAGAAATCATTGGCACCAATGTTGAGTCGGTAAGCATCAACCAACCAGGTTTGTATACAGTTTTTGTTATGGATAGCTGCGATAACATTGGTATAGATAGCATCTTTATCTCTCAATTGGTAGACTGTGTTTGGCCAGGAGACATGAACGCCGACAACATTGTGAATGAATTCGATTTCATACATTGGGGCTGGACTGCGGGCAAAACAGGCACGGCACGGTCCAATGCTTCGACCCAATGGGTAGGACAAACTTCTTCCGATTGGATAAGTATGACACAAAGCATCAATGACAAACATTCAGATGCCGATGGCAATGGCATTGTCAATCTAGAAGATGTTGCCATTATAAAAAGCAATTATGGTGCATCACATAGTTTGAGTATCAACAATGTCAATAATTTTCCTAGTACAGATGCCCTAATGAGTCTTGATGCTAATTTGAGCAATACCTCTTTGGCAGACGGTTCACTATCTATTGACATTTCGATTAACCAAAACGCTACAGCAGTACATGGTATGGCTTGGCAAATTGACTTGGAAGGCTTGAGTCCGTCTTCTGTTTCTTTTGAATACCAAGATTCTTGGTTGGGAACAGATGCTGATGTAGAAGTATTTACCTTCTATTCCTACGCACATAACCGAATAGCGATTGGACTCACCCGTACCGATGGACAAACTTTTGCTGGCAATGGAATGGTTGGGCAATTGGTAGTAGAAGAAGAATCGGTTGATCCTTGGGAAGAAGACCTAGAATTAAACATCCAAAATGCTACCATCATTGATGGTGCAGGCAATGCATTTGCTCTAGGCAACAATGGAGAACAATTAATGGATGGCACCAATATTGCAATGGAAGGTTTCACGCTCTCAGCAGGATGGAACTTGGTCTCTTTTGATGTGCTTCCCAATGACAGTTCTATCGCCAAGGTATTTTCCAATCTTATTCCCAACAATCTAGAGGTGGTTACAGGCTATGACAATGGAGCATTGTTGTACGACCCAAATGGACCAACAATGCTCAACACTCTCTCTCATATCAACAAAGGATTGGGTTATTGGGTAAAAGTTGCGCAAGATGACACACTTTCCATAGAAGGATTGCGCATAGACCTCAACTATCAAAAAACTATGGACGCTGGTTGGAATCTGGTTGCATTCCCACCCAATGCTTCTTATACTCCCGAAATATATTTCGATGAACAAATAGAAAACGACAATCTATTGTATGTGATAGGTTTTAATGACGATACAGAAATTTTTACGCCCAATGCTTCTTCTATTGACAATACCCTACAAACAATGGACAATAGCAAAGGCTACTGGGTCAAATTGGAGAATGCTGTATCAGGCAAAACAGAAGACGACCTTAACCAAACCAATGTCTATGACTTTATCAATGGTACATGCAACTTAGAGGAGGGTAAAACCATTGAGGTATACACAATTGAAGGAGAATTTATAGGCATCCTTGAAGTACTACAAGATGGTCATCTCATGACAATCCCCATCTATGGAGACGATCTTTTAACAGAAGACAAAATAGAAGGTGTTGTAATGGGCGAGACATTGGTTTTTAAATACAATGATGAAATCATAGATCCAGGATTGACTTTTGCAGCCAATATGGTGCTTCACAAAGTTCATCTAGAATTTACCCAAGTTGGTTTAAATTCTATCTTGGACCAAGCAGTATTATTGCCTATCTACCCCAACCCAACTCAAGGCCTAACTCACATTAAATGGAACAAACCAGGGGAAATGCCCATCTCTATAACTGTTTATGATTTACAGGGGAACCTAATGCTTATGCAAAAAGTAAAAGCTAACGAGAATATTCTTCAACTCAATTTATCCAATCTAGTTGACGGAACATATCTATACACTGTTCATACAAAGACCAGTGTTTATAGTGGGAAGATTCTCAAGGTTCAATAGTTTGACCAAGAGCTTGGGAACTCATTGAGCAAACTATTGCATTTTTGTAACCAAAAATCATAAAGTTATACATTGGTGTATTGCCCAATGGAAGCCTCCGAATGAACGGGGGCTTCTTTTTTTAATTTTTTGAATGGAACGCTGATTTTTCAAACCTTCGGGACTCCCCGCTTTCCATTTCTATGGCGGCATTGGGGGATTTCCATATTTGCGCAGGCATTCCGTTGTGGCACGTACAGATTCATCGGGATGCGTCTCTACAGAATGCCGCCATATCCATTGCAATCGGGCATAAATATCGGTTCTTTTTGTGCTGCGTTGGTTCGTGTGTCCATCCGCTTCACGCCTGATTGGGGCGAATTGTCATTCGTTCTTACTATCTGTTTTCTGTTCGGGTAGACACATAGGTCTACCCCTACATTGCGACTGTTTTTTGTTTGGGTGGTTTTTCGCCCGTTTTCTGTTCGGGTAGACACATAGGTCTACCCCTACGTAATTTTCCATACGGTGAACTTTTATTGAAAAATAATTGTACAAAATGGGTACGATTAATGGAAACAAATAAACACAACACACAATGAAATACATCGTTTTAGATTTGGAGGCGACTTGCTGGGAAGGGAAAAAACTACACCCAAACGAAATCATAGAAATTGGTGCCGTTTGTATAGACGAACAAGGCAACACACTGTCTGAATTCAACGCATTTGTCAAACCGAAACTGGGTACAACACTTTCTGAATTTTGCACCCAACTCACCAGCATTACCCAAAATCAAGTAGACAATGCCGAACACTTTCCGCAAGTACTGGCTAATTTCCAAAAATGGATTGCCAGCTTTGAGGATGATTGTTTTTTATGTTCTTGGGGCTTCTACGACAAAAAACAATTTGAACAGGATTGCCGCCTCCACCAACTCCCAAGTGATTGGCTCAAAAACCACATCAGTATCAAACACCAATATGCCGAATTCAATAATTTACGCAAGCCTGTTGGTATGAAATATGCCTTAAAATTAGAAAACATCCCCCTAGAAGGAACACACCACCGAGGCATAGATGATGCTAAAAACATCGCCAAAATATTTGTTAAAAATCTTGAAAACTGGAGATTCTAAAACTATGTTGGAATTTAGTAAATCCATTGGTGCTGGTAAAAAACCATTTAGTGCATACCAAGATTATTTAAAAACCGTAAAAGACAAACTATCACCAACACTTTACGAGTTTACCCTCAACCCAGACAAACATGGTGGAGACGAAAGTATGCACGATGCTTGGATTGAAGAAATAAGCATAGTTGAAAAACGAGACAAAGAAAATGATGGTCAAATAGACATTCGTTTAAAATTTATTGGTCCACAACACGATCGCTTTTTTGAATTTTACTGTAGCAATGTCGAAAGCTATCAACTCGGTTTAAAGGAACGAAGATTTGCTTCTGGTCACGGAGATATATTGTGCTTTGAGGTCAGTATAGAAAACGAATGGACTGTCATTGCTTTTTGGCTGGCTACACAAGACATACTATTTGTAAAAGCAACCAATATTGAAGTAAAAGAAAGCTTGATAAGTATATAAAAAGAGAAGTAAATGCAATTTAGTAACTTTGTAAAAATATAAAACAACTTAAAATGACTACTTACGAAAAAATTAAAACCGCTATTGCCAACAAACAATCTGTTAGCTTTAAATACGATGGACTGATTCGACATATGAGTCCGCACATCATTGGCACCAAAAAGGGAGGAGAACAAGCACTCTTTTATCAATTTGGAGGGGAGTCCAATTCTGGGATAGATAAGGACAAAGCTCAAAACAATTGGCGATGTCTTCCACTTAATAAAATAGAAGACTTGGTGGTTAATAATCCATTGGAAGTTCCATTTCAAACGGCACTCAATCACTTAAATCCCAAGGTCGAACAGACTTGTATTGATGATATAGATGTAGAAGTGACCATTTAAGCATACGACCCACAGGTTCCCAAAAGATTTGACCAAGCCTGAGTTTTTCAACAAAACATTTCATTTAGGGCAATAAAATTGCGTTCTTTGAGGCTTAATAAGCTAAACAAACACAACAACAATGGGATTCAACTTTTCAGGACTCATCATCAACAAAAAGCTAGAAGATACGAGTAAGCTTTCAAGCATATTAGAAACCAGTTTGCAAAAAACTGGAAACAGTAAGTTTGAAGAAGCATTGAGTGCCTCTAAGGAAGATGGCGTAATAGATGTTCTTTACAGTGAGCAGGGCACACTTGTTATTACAGAACAAGGAGCCATTTACGATTTGGAAGGTATTTCAGAAGGCTTGGAGGTCATTCAGTTCATCATCAGTGAGGTGTCAGATACCTACTATCTAGAAAAAGCCAAAGACAATAATTTGGTTCGTAAATACATTTCATCACAAGGAGAAATTGTAGAAAACCAGGGAGATGCTCTTTCGTTTGAAAAGGAAGAGGGCGATTTTGGTGAGCAAGTATGGACTGCCATTGACGAAGTTTTGGGGAATGATTTTTCTAGCAAAATGGAAGAGGCGGTTTTTCATCGTTATGCAGCTTCCTAGGTGAAACGAACATTTCACTAAACTGGCAAGACTTTTGATAAAGGATAATTATGAATTGTAAGTTGTGAATGATAAATTACTGAGTATTTTTCCCAACTTAACATAGCACACTAAAATAAACAAAAGCGTAGGATGTTGCGGGTGGATGAAGCTTAAATACGCAGCCTAAAATATGCGTTGGCTAACCAGACCATAACGCAGCCTAGCATCACAGACGTTGCACCATAAAAAAAAAGAGATAATCAATAGGTGGATTAGGAACAACTTATTTTTTTTAACCTTTAAACATAAATCGTTATGTCACTAGATTATGACAAACTGTGGTACGATCTTGCCCACAAACACATAGAGCAATTTGAAACAAAAGGGAAAGATTGGGATGCCAAATCTATAGATGATAAAACCAAAGAAATTGTGGCTCTGTGGTTATTGGATTCGCAAGTAAACAATGGAGGATTTTTGCAATTTTTCACCAACAATGGCTATCTAGCATATTTGTATGGCCGACAGTCTTTGGGTAGAATGGAAGAACCGACCAAAGAATTGCTTAGCATTCACAAAACTTTCTATTCAAAATTAGAGCCTTTGGAGGGGGATGAACGCATCAAAGCATTATCTGACATTCCTAAATATTTGGATGAAGCCACCATCAAAGAAATTACTGCATTGGATGAAGCTTGGTGGGAAAAATGCAAGATTATTTCTGAAGTGGCCTACAAACATTACATCAATCCTGACTCACAAAAGGTAATTGACAAAAGAACAAAAGAACAAATTGCAAAGATAATGGATATAGATCCAGATATGTTACCTGATGATTTGAAAGGAAAACATAAACTCCCCAAACAGGATGATTTTGGGCATCGTTCTTCTTTTTAGATAAAACATCATTTGCTCCAATATGCACCTCAATCACAAAGTAAACATTGATTTATTAGAGTTTTGCAAATTGGGAAAGTTTGATTATTTGGAATTGGGAAAAACAAAGGAATGGATTTTCAACAATTTTCCCAATCCTGATGATTGCGATGCCATTGGTGATAATGCATACCAACAAAATATTTGGTTGTATGGAAATATTGAATTGCATTTTCATGAAGATTTGTTGTATCTCATTTTCTCAGACTATCTCTGGAGTTTAGATAGTGGACCAAGTTTGGAGTTGAACAAGTGGATTTTCTCCAATTTTGATCAACTCAAATTGGGCTTTGTAATAGAAGCACTAATTGAAGAAAACATTGCTTTTAATTTGGGCTATTGCAACAAAGAGATGATTTATTTGGACCTTAGCTTGAGTAAGGTGAGACTTAGTTTTCATGTTTTCAACAAAGCAAAAAATGAAAATCTCACAACTGATGATTTGGCAGGTGAATGTTTGAGGCATTTTCACATCGTTTCTTTTTCATTGTATGAGCAAATGTGGTGAAGCGGTATGTCTGAAATTTGAACCTGCCTTTTCCCGAAGGCTTACACGGTTACGATCCCTTTTATTATCC
>JAHDIA010000179.1 GCA_020631035.1 Chitinophagales bacterium
GCCTTGCTTTTTCGCCCATTTTGTTTTTCACCCATTTTGTGTTCAGACGCAAACCTTGCGTCTCTACGATGACCCAATTCAAATTTCCATCGAATCACCCAATCACCCAATCACCAATGACCAATCACTCAATCACCCAATCAACTAATCCTCCAATCAACACAATCAACTAATTCCCCAATTCCTTTATCACCCTATCTGGATAATCCGAAATAATGCCGTCTACTTGCATTTCAATCATCCTTTGAATGTCTTTTACCTCATTGACCGTCCAGGGAATTACGGCTATCTTTTTCCTAGCAGCCAAACGCATCAATTTTTTGTTGACAAACTTAAAATAAGGGCTATAAATTGCAGGGGTAAAATTCAATTTCTTTAGATTTTTGCGGGGACCTTTGAGGTTTTGTACCAACAAAGCCGTTTTTAAATCGGGCTTTACTTGATGTACATAATTAAGTGTCTCAGTATCAAAACACTGTAAGATTGTTTGATCCTGAATGTTTTTGTCATAAATAAGCCCCAAAACCAAATTGGCAAATTCTTGATAGGTTGGGTGGTAAGCCCCATCGTATTTGGGATGGCGTTTGATTTCAATATTGTAGGCTGTAGCAGGCAAGTTGTTTGCTTTGATGTGTTCATTGACGGCATCAATTAAATCTGCCAAACGGGGTTTGACAACAGCCATTTTTTCTTGTTCGGGATAATCGGGATGTGCTTTGAGCCCACAATCAAATTGTTGAACTTCTTCTAGGGTCATTTCATAAATGTTGTATTGCTCTCCTTGTTTTTTGTCAAACGTTTTGCCTTCGGGATTGGTCGCAATGAGGTGAGACATAAAAGGTTCGTGCGAAACCAATACTTCTTTGTCTTTGGTGATGACTACATCGAGTTCTAGGGTGTTGACTCCCAAATCCAAAGCCTTTAGAAAGCCTGGAATGGTATTTTCTGGCATTAAGCCACGACAACCTCTATGTCCCTGTATATCTATATTAGATTGGCCCAAAATGGATAGTGATAAGGTGAACAAAATAAAACACAAAACATAGGAAAAAATGTCTTTCATTTTTTGTCCAAAAATACTAGAAAACAATGGTATAAAGAACACTTTGATTATTAAATACACTGTAAATTAAATAAATTGATGTTTTTGGGCAATGAATTTTTGTTCTATACAAAGAACGCACGGAGCCTGGTAGCCATAGCTACCATAGGCGAGTACGAGATGCAGTATAGTACGAAAAGGCATGGTCAAAATGTTAAGAAATTTATTTTACAGTGTATTAAAGTTTTATTAATAATACTGTTTGGGTAGGGCTGTTTTTAAAGGATTGGGTGCTTTTTATACTAGTTTGTGAACAATTATGTGAATTGTATTGTATGTGATTTTGATCTATAAATGTATAATATATTTGTTTTTATCTAATTTATATTAGATTGATATTCTATCCTAAGTGTTAATCGATGTATGCTTTTAGAAACTTTATTTTGAAATGGTTTTTAATAATGAGATATGTCAATATTTTTTAATTAATTGAAACCTTCTATGTGTAAGGACGTATATCGGTAAAAACTAATGTTTTTTATTTTTAATGTTATTTGTTTTTTGAAAAACCCCCTCTTATGATAAAAACAATACTTCTCTCATACGTACGAGCATTTCTGCTTTGTACAGCTGGTTATAGACTTGTAAGTTACATTTTACAAGTATCCTTTCCCACATTGAAAGATGAGTAATTTTTATTATCAAGCGGTTGCAACTTTGGAAGATTTTTTTTCAAAGCTTTGCACAAATAGATATAAAGAGTACAAATAACTTGTCTGAAACAACTTCCTATATTTAATCTACTTGAAATAAATAAGGGTATCTAATAGTGCAATAAGTATCTATTATCGGGCTGTATTTATTTCTTTTGAGTTTATTTGTTTTGTAATACAATCTATTGCAAAATGAATAGGAATAATATTGCTTAAAAACACCTAAATAAAATAAGTTTAATAGAAAATGAGTATTAAATCCATTTCTTAAGCTATAAATAAACAGCAATGAAATATATGAATCCTCTCCAATTGAGGCCTGATAAGATATTGGGTCTTAGGACAATTATGTCCAAAAATAAAATAAAAATGTTGTTGCAATCTATAACATTTATGCTAAGCCTTGGTATTTTATTTGGTTTAGTTTCAGAAAATGTTTATGGGCAATGTATTACAAATTTAGATTACTTTAGAACAGTTGGATATAGTAACAATGATGGAACAACCAATTTTTTGAATGATTGGGTTGAAACCAATGACGATGGTGATCCCGCAACTGGTGTAGTCTATATAGATCCTGTTTTTTCTGATTTGGTAATGAGTGGAAATGGGGGTGCTTGTACTTATGTAGAACGTTCAGTGGACTTATCTGACAATCCTTATATCAGTGCCATCTTTAGTACAGATTTTGTAATGACAGGAGGCCCCACTGATGTGGTTAATGTTCAAGTTTCTGATGATGCAGGAGCCAGTTTTACAACTGTTGGAACACTCACAGGTGGAGATGGAACAAGCTCTACTTTTTTTAATCTTTCTCCTTATGTTGGGAGTATGATCATTTTAAGAATCGAAACTTGTGGATTTGAAGATCCAGGCGAAAGTGCTGCCTTTGATTTTTTGAGTGTGTATGCTTGTGAAGAGGAGGTCAATGCTTCAGGTTGTTCCGATTTGGTTTTTAGATGGGAAGATGTGAATGGCAATGGGCAAGTGTGGAATATGGATGATCAGGGCAACACCTATACCATCAGTTCAGCAGCTGGAACAAGTATAGATGTGACTGTAACTTTGATTGATCCTGATCAAAGAAACAGTGAATCAGATATCAGGGATGCCGGAAATCACCCATTTGATCCTGCTGGAGGATGTGGGTATTACACTGGTAATGGCGAGGAAGCTGGTTGGCCCAATATGGGTAGTATTACCGATCCTTGGGATTCTGATTGTAGTCCTATTTGGACCGAAACTGGTGGAGCTTATGGTCCCGACTATCTCACTTGGGTAATCAATACAGCAGATCATAATGAAGAGGTAACATTGGAATTTTGTTTTAGTTCTCCAGTTGTGATGGAAGATTTTAGAATATCAGATATAGATTTTTCAGGACTTACTTGGGATTTTAACAATGTTGATATATTTGAAGTACCAGGTAACTCTTTTCAAGATGAATTGTTTGCTTATGCATTAGATATAAATGGAGATACTGTGGATATTGATATGACACCTTCTGCAACAGGTTATTTGGGTGTTAATAGTTCGCCAACTGTAGAGCATGCATACGCTATTTATGATACAGATGTATTTGGAAACCTTTCGCCAACTGACCCACTTGGAGAAGTTTCTATTTCTTCAACAGACTTGATTTCTTGTTTGTATTTGGTTTATTCCAATGGTGTTGATGATGCTTTGGATGAACAGGCAAATGTTGCACTTTATGACTGGTGGTCTGCTGCCAATGGTCCAACCAATGGTGTCAGTGATGACCAAGCCATTAGAATCGATGGTTTTACTGCTTGTGTCTGTGAGCCTTTCGATATTAGCATACAAGGCGATACTGTTTGTCTTGGAGATACTGGAACAATTGTCATCAATGGTATTAGTGGAGGTATTCCACCTTTTGAATACTTATGGGGAGATGCTGATTCTACGACAACAGATTCTATTGCTTATGTTAGTCCTACAGAGATTACTTATCTTGAGGTCGTTGTTGTGACAGGTGCCGATGGTTGTCAAGATTCTATCGTAGGTTTGGTAGATGTCATTGATTGTTGTCCAGAGCTAATTACACTTGATGGACCTCCAAGTATTTGTACAGAAGATACCACAGCAGGTCCTTTTGATTTAACCATCACCCATGGAATAGCAGATAGTGTAGGAACCATTGCCCTCTATTATAGTATGGATAGTACACTAACAGCCGCAACACTTTATGGTGCTCCCTTTGGAGGTGGAGCCACTCTAATAGATACGATTGCTACCAGTGGAACCACTAGTGTATATGGTAATTATTCCTTGCCTCCAAATACTGGTACAACAGTTGTTACGCATTGCTTCTATGCCATTTTAGAAGAAAACAATCCCTTTATAAATGAACCCAATTGTACACCAATGGTGATGACTTGTGTGGATGTTTATCCACTACCCGATATTGCCCCTGCTGCTTTAGAAGATTGTGACAATTATACAGGAACAGCCAATTTTAATTTGACATTAGTCGATTCTATAGTAGATGTTAACGGTGGAAATACGGTTACTTATCACGCCACTCAAGCCGATGCAGATAGTGGAGCAGGAGCTTTGGCAATCCCGCACCCCGCAGGAGATAGTACCATTGTTTTTGTTAGGGTAGAAAATAGTTTTGGTTGTTACCGTACTGATTCAGTACTCTTGACCATTAGATGTTGTCCTACATTAACAGATGTGGTAATGCTCGACAGTTTGTGTACAATGGACGCCCAAGCTGGACCAGTAGATATTACGATCAATCATGGAGACCTTACAGGTACACTTGCAGTATATTATACAACCGATGCAACATTAACTGAAACTGATTTATATGGCTCGCCTTATGGGGGAGGAGCTACTTTAATTGATACCATCGAAACAGTTGGTACTAGCAGTATGTTGTCGTATGACTTCCCTGCCAATGCAACTGATTTAGCGATTACCTATTGTGTCTATGTATTTTTACAAGAAGGGCATCCCGATATTCTTGATCCAGAATGTCTGCCCTATGTGATGTCATGTATAGATATTTATCCACTTCCAGACATTGCGCCAACAGAGGTCGAGGCTTGTGACAACGGGGATGCTACAGGAGATTTTATTTTGACCAGTGCTGATTCAATAGTCGATGTCAGTGGTGGGAATACAGTTACCTATCACACTACTTTGGCTGATGCAGAAAGTGCAACAGCCCCACTGGCTACACCTCACGTAGTTGTAGATGGAACAGTGGTATATGCTAGAGTAGAAAATGTTTTTGGCTGTTATCGAACAGATACAGTTTTGCTAACCTTATTGCCTTCGCCCATTCTGAATGATGCCACAATTGACGAATGTGATTTAGGTGATGGAACAGCTGAATTTGATCTATCAGGAGTCAACTTTTATTACAGTAGTGAAGCCGATGCATTGGTTGAAGCGAATCCCTTACCTAATTCTTATATTACCAGTGGAGATACTATTTACATTCGAGTCAATGCCACCAATGGTTGTTTTACCATTCGTGAGGTAATCCTAGAAGTATTGCCATTGCCGACAGTAGTCAATGCACAACTCAACGAATGTGATCAAGGAGACGGAACAGCAGATTTTACCTTGACCGATGCAGATGCCATCATAGATGTAAATGGTGCAAGTACTGTTACTTATCACGAAACACAATTACAAGCCTTGCAAGGTTTGGCCGCTTTGTTAAGTCCTTATAATGCAAGCGATGGTACAATGTTGTTTGCTAGGGTAGTTGATACCAATAGTTGTATCAATTATGCGGAACTCTTACTAGAAATAGACCCCTTACCAGAAGTGGCGGATGCCACACTTGAATCTTGTGATATAGGAGGCGATATGGCACAATTTATTTTGTCTGATGCAGACTCTCTAGTAGATGTCAGTGGAGGCAGTACTGTTACTTATCATACTACACAAGCCGAAGCAGACTCTGCTCAAAATGCTTTAAACAATACTTACATTAGTCCCGATGATACTCTATTTGTTCGGGTAGAAACAGATGCAGGCTGTTTCCTGACTTCTGAATTATATTTGACTGTTTTACCATTGCCACTTGTAGCAGATACGACCTTACACGTTTGTGATGATGGAACAGGAACAGGTACTTTTGATTTGACCAATGCCAATGCAACAATTGATGTTGATGGAGGGAATACCATTACCTATCACAGTACTTTGGCAGCGGCTGGTGCAGGCAATCCGACCTTGGTGAGTCCAATGGTGGGTAGTGATGGACAAGTAGTCTATGCCAGAATCGAAGATGCCAATGGCTGTTTCGATATTGCTCAAATTATCTTGATGATAGAACAACCACCTCCTGCTGTTCCCATAGAGATTTTAGGTTGTGACAATGGAGATGGTACCGCTGACTTCCCATTGAGTCTCGAAGCAAGCAATATAGATACAATGGGTGGCAATACTGTTACCTATCATCTTACACAGGCCGAAGCAGATTCTGCTTTAAATGCTTTATCCAATCCTTATAATGCGGTTGATGGAGTGATATATGCTCGAGTCGAAAGCATCTATGGTTGTTACAGTACAGCCGAAATAATTTTAACCGTTCAGGCATCACCTATTTTGACGAATACTGAATTGGTTGAGTGTGACCGTGGAGATGGACTAGCAGAATTTGATTTGTCAGGTTTGGGAATTACTTATTATCCTTCACTCTTGGATGCAGAAGGCGAAACGAATCCTTTGGGCAGTTCTTTTATTAGTACAGGCAATGACACCATTTACTCTAGAGTCAATGCAACCAATGGTTGTTATACCATTGCGCAAGTATTACTCATAGTAGTTCCCAATCCTGTTGTACCCAATTTGACTTATACTGCTTGTGATATAGATGGAAGTGGAGATGAAGATGTAGATTTTGCAGACATTGATGCCTTATTGGACCCAACAGGCACAGCAAGCATCAATTATTTTGACGATCAAATCAACGCCTTCAACAATCTTTCGCCTTTGAGCAGTCCATTTAATACAATGGGAGGAGATACCTTGTATTACCGTTTTGCCAATGCTAGTGCCTGTTTTAGTTTGGGAGAAGTGTATTTAGAATTGGCTCCTTCTCCAGAGGTAGCAAATGCCCAATTAGAAGCTTGTGATGATGGAGATGGGATTATAGATTTTGACATTGCATCTTTAGTAGATTCAGTAGATGTCAATGGTGGCAATATGGTGAGTTTTCATAGCGATCTCAATGGAGCGATGAATGATACAGCAGAAGTGACCAGTCCTTATGCAAGTGCAGGAGGAGAGACAATTTATGCCAGAGTTGAGACAGTAGATGGTTGTTACCAAATTGCGACCATTCAATTGGATGTCTTGGTGGCTCCTGTATTGATGGACTCTGAATTGGAAGAATGTGACCAAGGAGATGGAACAGCCGAATTTGATTTGTCTAATTCAGCAGGTAATTATTATATGACTCAGGCAGACGCTATGGCAGAAGTTAATCCATTAGGAGCTTCTTATACGACTGCTCTGGACACTATCTATCAAAGGGTTAATTCGACCAATGGCTGTTTCTCCGTGGCACAAACCATTTTGATCGTTTTGCCTTTGCCTGAAGTACAAAATGCCACCTTGGAAGACTGTGATGACAATGGTGATAATTTGGTGCCATTTGATTTGACAACTGCTATTGCGGATATTGACACAAGTGGGCTAAATACAGTGACATTCCATAGCAGTGTATTGGATGTAACTACAGGAAACAATGCCTTGGTTAGTCCTTATAGTAGTGGTTCTACAACTTTATTTGCTCGAGTAGTATCACCCGATGGTTGTTATACCGTTGCCGAATTAGAATTGATCGTAACGCCTTGTTGCCCAGATAACAATTGTATACAAGTAGGTGTACAAGTAATTAAAAACTGATTGATTAATTGATATGGAAAACAACCTTAGAAATGGGTACTTTATTTAGTATAGAAGGCATTTTATATGCCTTCTATTTTTAAAACCTGTTTGAATTTTGTTTTTAAACACTTACCCAAAATCGAAAAAGAGATATTAATACATTTAGGTTAAACGTTGTATCCCAGACCCAGGCTCTTGCCCAGCAGGAGCTTGGGTATCTGTAAAAATAAAATTAAAATTAGATAATTGAAAATTTAAGATTTAATCGGATTGCCAAAGCAGATTAGAAATTAATTTTCAGTCTTGAGTTTCAAATTTTCAATTACTTAATTCATAGCTTGTGTTTGAGGGACTTTGTTAAGTAAATACATTTAAGTTTATATATTAGGTTTAGTTTATTGCATTGCCGAAACCCCTCCGACTGTGGGTTTCGGTTTTTTATTTCTCCAATTTATAAACCTTGCCATCTTTCATTACAAAGCGAACATTTTGTAAAGTTTTGATGTCCTCTAAAGGATTGTCTTTAACGGCAATGATGTCTGCCAATTTGCCTTCTTCTATGGTACCAATTTTGTCTGCCATATCCAATACCTCAGCGTTGACTGCCGTTGCGGACAAAATGGCTTCGGCTTCGGGCATACCTGCTTCGACCATATATTCAAATTCTAAAGCATTTTTTCCATGTTGAAAAACACCCGCATCTGTTCCAAATGCAATGGGTACTCCTTTTTTGTAAGCTTTGCCAAAAGTCCCTTGGATTTGCGGTCCAATTAATAAAGCTTTGATGCGGACCATCGCAGGGTAAAAATTTTCTATTTTGGCAGAGTCTGCCACAGCACGACCAGCCGTAATGGTCGGAACATAATAAGTGCCGTGTTTTTTCATCAATTCCATTGTTTCGTCATCCATATAAGAACCGTGTTCAATGGTTGCCACTCCTCCTTTGATGGCTCTTTGCATGCCTTCAACACCATGAGCGTGTGCTGCCACTTTGACGCCTCTGTCACGGGCAGTCTCTACTATGGCTTGAATTTCTTCTACAGTAAATTGAGGACCTTTGCCATCTTTGGCAACACTGAGGACGCCAGCTGTAGCGGTGATCTTGATCCAGTCAGCACCCATTTTGACCTGTTGACGAACGGCTTTCATACATTCCTCTTTGCCATCACAAACACCCGATTCAGGCCCAGGCATATGACACAGTAAATGTTTGCCATATCCATTGGTAGGATCAGCGTGTCCACCTGTAATGGCAATGGATTTATTGACCGATAGCATACGTGGACCATCAATGGTTCCATTGCTGATGGCTTTTTTTAAGGAGGTATTGACGCCCGTTCCTCCCAGTTCTCGAATGGTGGTAAAACCTGCCATTAGGGTTGTTTCAGCATTCTTGACAGCCTTAAAAGATTTGTCTGCTTCGCTAAGGGTAAAGCGTTCTAAGTAGCTGTTTTTGTTGTATTCTCCCTCAATGTGTACATGCATATCAATGAAACCAGGTAGTACATAATGTTCACTTAAATCAATGAGCGTTGTACCCTCTGGAACTTCGGCAAAACCATTTTCAATTTTGCTAATGGTGTTCCCTTCAATAAAAATGCTAACTTTGCGGCTTAATTTTTTATCCGTCCCATCAAACAAGTGTCCACAATGGATGATTTGGTCTTGTGCTAATAAAGAAAGTTGTAGACCTAATAAACATAAGTATAAAATTGGTTTAGGCATAGGTATAATGTTTTTCGTTTTTGACAACAAAATACGAAATAGAATGAGAATAATTGACAGATGAAGGAAAAAATGACATTAATACTGACACAATGACTGTCTTTTTGGCATAAAAAACGAATTGGCACAGCTTATGATAGAAGGCGGGTATACAAACATATAATTCTTTGATAGAAAGTGTGTGGAAATGAATGGAGGAATTGAGCATGTAAACATACTTTTCAATAAAGAACCAACAACAATTTAAAAATTTGATTCATTAAATTCTAAATAGTTTAAATAAAATGGCTAAGAAGAAAGAAACATTAAGCATCAAACCATTGGCTGATAGAGTAGTGGTAAAAGCTGCTGCTGCTGAGGAAAAAACTTCATCTGGAATCATCATTCCTGACACAGCAAAAGAGAAGCCTTCAAGAGGAACAATCGTTGCAATAGGAAATGGCAAAAAAGATGAGCCTTTGACAGTACAAGTAGGCGATCAAGTATTGTATGGTAAGTATGCAGGTACAGAAATAAAAATTGAAGGGGAAGATTATTTGATTATGCGCGAATCAGACATTTTTGCAATCGTTTAATTTTTTGTTTCGCAATCGTTTAATTT
>JAHDIA010000180.1 GCA_020631035.1 Chitinophagales bacterium
GTTTAAGCATTTATTTCCCAAAGAAGCTTACGATGAACAGAAAGTCAAAAATGTGCGTTCTTGGTTGTTTCGACTTGTCAAAAAATATCTTGCCTTGAAAGAATTGCAAACACAAGATGAACAATGGGAACTCGCCACACTGCAACAGTTGAGAAAACGCAAACTTCCCAACTTGTACCAAACGCAGCTCAATGCTTTCGAGAAAAAACGTACAGTCATTCAAGATTCTGATGCCCACCACTTTCAACATTTGTTGTTAGAAGAAAACGAACGCTTATCTGAACTGGGAGAATTGCGACAAACCAAAGATCAGCTACAAGAAATGTTGAATCAGTTGGATCTTTATTATGTTATTAAAAAATTAAAATGGGCTTGTGAGATGCTCAATCGTTCTAGGATTGTCAATACAACTTATCAGTTTCATTTTTTGGAAGAGATAAAAAGTGTGTTGCAAAAAAATAGCTTTGACTATTTAGAGGTTCCATTGGTCATCTTGTATTATCAGGTATTGTTGTGTTTGGAAGAACCAAAACAAGAAGTACATTTTTTTAAATTAAAAGACTTATTGAGTACACATGCTCCACAACTGGCACGTTCTGAAGGCATTTCGCTTTATCGTTATGCTCAAAATTATTGTATTGGAAAAATCAATCAGGGCAATGGGCAGTATATGCAGGAATTGTTTGTATTGTACAAAGCCTTGCTTGCCAATGGTTTCTTAATTGAGAACAATGTGTTGGCACATCCTCACTACAAAAACATTGTGACCATTGGCATTCGTTTGAAGGATTTTGAGTGGACCCAAGATTTTATAGAATCTTATAAAGAGCAATTAGAAGCTTCGATCCGTGAAAGTGCATATTGCTACAATCTAGCCAATTTCTTTTATGAAACGGGAGAGTATGACGAGGTGATTCACTTGCTCAATGGTGTGGATTTGACAGATGTGTATTATGAAATTAGTTCTAAGTATTTGTTGCTAAAAGTCTATTATGATCTTGGGGAGTTTTCGCTCCTCTCCTACCTCATTATGGCGTTTGAGCGATACATTAAAAGGAACAAATTTGTTTCGACTCAAAACCGTACAGGTATTCTTAATTTTTTAAGGATTTTGAAGAAATTGGCAAAAATTAAAGAGTGGAAACGGTATAAAAAGAAAGCGTTTATTGAACAACAAAAAGTAAAATTGAATGAGCGTTTGAATGAAGAAAGGTCAGTGGTCAATTTGGTTTGGTTGCGGGCTAAATTAGCGGAATTGTAAATACTCAACCCTAGCAAATTTGTAGAAAATTTGCTAGGGTTCATATTTCAAACTCATTCAATATTATAATTATAGAATAGTTTCAATCATTACCAAACTCTCGGAACCTCCATTGACTTTGGTCTTTTGCTTGCTTGTAAGTACTTGAATGTTTTTGTCTAATTTTAAATTTCTCAAGTTTGATTTTCTTACTTTTTTCATCGTTTATTTATTTTAAGTTAAAAAATGTATTTCCTAGTTAATTGCATCAATGTAAATCTATTTATCTTCATTTGCAACTAAAATGTATTTTTCAACATTTCACTACAAAATATATTCCGTTAATAATCCGCTGCTAAAAATAAGTCCAAATTGGTAAATTTCATATCAAAACGCTTGCTCAAAAACTCGTTTGTTAATATGCCTTTGTATACATAAACACCATTGCGGGTACCTTCGCTGTTTCTAAACAATTTGTCCAATCCTCCGTGATCGCTGGCTTCCAACAGTATGGCTGTAATGACATTGCTAAAGGCACTCGAAGCTGTTTGCGGAATCCTCGCTAGCATATTGGGAACACAGTAATGAATGACCTCATGTTTCTTAAAGGTCGGTTTGTTGTGACTGGTAATTTCTGATGTTTCAAAACAACCGCCTTGGTCTATGCTCACATCAATAATAACTGAGCCTGGTTTCATTCCTGCTACCATATCTTCGGTAACTACACAAGGTGTCCGTCCTGAACCTGCATGAATGGCACCTACCACCACGTCGGCATCTTCCAATTCTTTTTGTAGAATGTGCGGAATAATGCTAGAAGTATAGGTTCTCCGCCCCAAATTGTTTTGCAAACGCATCAATTTGTACAAATTGTTGTCAAATATACGTACATCTGCGCCCAATCCAATGGCACCTCTTGCTACATATTCTCCAACCACGCCCGCTCCAAGTACCACCACCTTAGAGGGTGGCAATGCAGAAACTCCTCCCAACAATATGCCTTTTCCACCAAAATCTTTGCTCAAGTACTGAGCCGCCAACAAAATGGTCGAACTTCCTGCCAATTCACTCAATATACGTACAATCGGATAATAACCTGCTTCGTCTCGTAGATACTCATAAGCAATGGCAGTTATTTTCTTATCGATCAATGACTGCAACATATCTTCTGACAAAGTCGGAATGTTGAGTGGCGACATCAGCAACTGATGGGTTTTCATCAAATTGATTTCATTCTTGGTAGCAGGTGCGACTTTTAAGATGATGCCTGCTTCAAATACTTTGTTGACATCAAATACTATCTGTGCGCCTGCTTCCGAATAATGTATGTCTTCGTAACCAGCCGAACGACCTGCATTGGTTTCAACAACCACTCTGTGGCCATTGTTGACCAAAAGTGCAACCGATGGGGGGGTTAGTGCAACTCTTTTTTCTTGAAAAGAAGTTTCTTTGGGCACGCCAATGTACAACTTCCCTTCTTTTAATGGTTTGTCAACCATTTCCATTTGCGTAGCGAGTTGCCCGCTTTCCTGTACTTTCCCTAAAGATTGTGGCATATTTGCTTGGTGTTTATGTTTTGGGACACTAATTTATGGATTTCCTAAGCAAAACTGAAAAAACAAAATTGAAAATTGTTTTTTCGTTTTTTGAATGGGACGGAATATTAAGGGCTGCGTTTGCATGTGGGCTCCCCGCTTTTCATTTCTACTCCTCATTTTAGGGCAGGTGCAATCCCGACGGTCAGTGGGCATCTATTTCAAAATAAGGTCAATCAATGGCAATCGGAACCTATTATTGCGGGGTATCCATTGCAATCGGGCGTATTTGGCATGTTTTGTGCTTCGTGGGTTGGTTTTTCGTCTGTTTTTTGGGGTGGGCACCCGCAAGGGGTGCCCCTACATATTTTACATGGCATCAAATGCTTGGGTCAAATCCGCCTTTAAATCGTCGATGTGTTCTATTCCCACACAGAGGCGAATCAAATCTTGGGTAACCCCTGCCTTTGCTTGTTCTTCTTCTGTCAACTGACGATGCGTTGTACTTGCTGGGTGACACGCCAATGATTTGGCATCGCCAATATTCACCAAACGTTTGAATAAGCCCAAAGCATCATAGAATTTTACAGCATTCTCATACCCACCCTTGATTCCAAAAGTTAGCAATGATGAGGGTTTTCCTCCACAATATTTTTTTGCCAAATCATTGTATTTACTACTGCTTAAACCTCCATATCGTACCCATTCTACATTTTCATTGTTTTCTAAAAACTCGGCTACTGCCAAAGCATTGTCACAATGTCGTTCCATACGAAGTGGTAAGGTCTCTAAGCCTTGTAATAATTGAAAGGCTGCTAGAGCAGACAAACAAGAGCCTGTATTTCTTAGTGCCACCGTACGCACTCTTGCAATATAGGCTGCGGGTCCCATTGCTTCAGTATATACCACTCCGTGATAACTTGGTTCAGGCTGAGAAAACTGGGGAAACCTATCAGCATGTTTTGCCCAATCAAACTTGCCACTGTCTACAATGACACCACCTATTGTTGTTCCGTGACCACCTACATATTTTGTAAGAGAGTGTACCACTATGTCAACACCATAGTCAATGGGTTTGATGATGGCAGGCGTAGCTACTGTATTGTCACAAATAACAGGAACACCTTTTTCATGAGCGGCTTTTGAAATGGCTTCTAGATCACAAATATTTCCTGCGGGATTGCCTATGCTTTCACAATAGATACCTTTGGTTTTATCATCTACCAAAGCCATTAAATCTTCTGCACTATCACTTTTGGCAAAACGCACTTCTATGCCCAACTTGGGTAGCATGTGTGCAAAAAGCGTATAAGTTCCACCATATAATTGTGGGGTGGAAACAATGTTGTCGCCTACTTCTGCCAAATTAATAATGGCATAATGAACTGCGGCACTTCCAGCACTCACAACCAAGGAAGCTATCCCACCTTCTAAAGCCGCCATTCGTTGTTCCAACACATCTACCGTTGGGTTCATAATTCGGCTGTATATATTGCCAGGTACAGCTAGGTTGAACAAATCTGCTCCATGTTGTGCATTGTCAAACTCATAAGCTACCGTTTGATATATGGGTACTGCTATTGACTTGGTTGTAGGCTCTGTAGTGTATCCAGCGTGAATCGCTAAGGTTTCTTTTTTCATGTTGTAATTGTGTAGTTATTTATTAAAAATCTATTGTCAAAGAACCAAATTTATTTTTGATCGTATCGCTTTTCTGATGTGTTCATATTCTATCAGAAAAGCATCGTGACCATAAATAGATTTAATTTCAAAGTAATCGGCATTGGGCATATGTTTTGCCAAAAACTGCTGTTCATTGACTGGAATCAACATATCTGATTCGAAGCCAATCACAACAGTATTGGAGTTGATTTGTGCCAATGCCTCTTCAATGCTATTTCTATTTCGCCCAATATTGTGTGTATCCAAAGCATTTAGAAGTGTGTAATAACATTGTGCATTGAATCGTTTGACAAATTTTTCTCCTTGATAGCTCACATAACTACTGGCTCTAAAATTATTGGTAACATTCAAATCTATTTCCTTTTGTCGAATGTTAAAAGATTTTTGGGTACGATAATAGGGCAATGCCGTTGCTCGACATGCTTTTAGTGATTTGTTTCCTGCTTGTTCATTCTTATCAGCTAAGCTTTCGTCTGCTTGTAATACCAAACGCTGTGCTTCGTGGATGGCTATTGCCCAAGGTGATTCACGAGAAGAACAACACAGCAATACAAGATTATCAACTTGATCTTTCAATGAATAAGCAATTTCTTGGGCTATGTTTCCTCCACAAGAGCCCCCAATTAGTAGTGCTATTTTTTCTACATTAAAATGTTTCAATAATTCTAAATGCAGTCTTGCTGTATCTCTGATGGTATAAAATGGAAAATCTACACCATAGATTTCATTTGTAGCTGGGTCAATTTGTTTTGCCGAACTTGTCCCATAGGGTGATCCTAAATTATTGGCACAAATGATAAAGTATTTATCCCAATCAAAAATATCTCCTTTGCCAAAAAAGCCATGCCACCAATCATCGGCGTCAGAATTGGCGGTCAATGCATGGCAAATGAAAATGACATTGTCTCTATTTTCATTTAGTTTGCCATAGGTATTGAAAGCTATGATGGGTTTTTCAATTAGTCCGCCATGCTCCAAAACAAAAGATTGTTCTAAATTAAGATATGAATATGTGTAGCTTGCTCTGCTCAATTGTTCTCATTATTGAATATTGTAAATATAATGATATTTCTGGTGGGATGGGGAGAAAATTAGGGAATTTTATATATGGATTGTTTATTCCTGGTGGGATGAGGAGAAAATTCGTGAATTTTCTCTACAGGGATGGGGGGGATTGGGGAGTTTTATATATGGATTTGGTGGGTTTTGGGAATGCCTTTGATGTTTACACCTGATGGAAACGGTACCCACTACCGAGACAGTACAATGAGACAAGGAGGAGTGACGGCTGACGCTAGGAAGACTAGCTCCGACTATGGCGAATGGACTGGTGAGGGAGTGCGTACAAGTGTACAGCAGGGAGTCAATTTCGATAGTGGGAGTAAACGTTCTGTACAAAAGGTTTGTCTAATTACTTTTTAATTGGATGTGTAGACTGCGTTTACCTTCTTCATTGGCTTCCATTTGGATTGTTGTATAATCGTCTAGGAATGGGAGGGCAAATTCGGGCCATTCGATGAAGATGTAGGCATCTTGGTAAAGGTAATCCTCAAAGCCGATGTTGAGTAATTCCTCTACTGATTTGAGGCGGTAAAGATCGAAATGGTAGATGATATGGTCTTTTCCTTCGTATTGGTTGACAATGGAATAGGTGGGACTGGCGGTTTCTCCCTTTACGCCCAATAACTGACACAATGCTTTGATAAAGGTGGTTTTGCCTACTCCCATTTTGGCATTAAACAAAAACACTTTTTGACCTTGGGTTTGTTCCAAGAATTCTTGCGCTGCTTGTTTTATTTCTGACAAATCATTGATGTGGATGGTCTGTATCATTGTTGAATCTACCATTTGCTTAAATTTAAAGAGAGGTCTACACTGGCAAAAGGTCCGCTCATTTTGGTTTTGGGGCTGCTCAATATTTTTTCGCCATTGGCACGCCATTTCCCATCAGAGAAGTCAAACAAATAGCCTCCTTTGAAAGACAAACTTAAAAAGGCAATATTGATGCGTGTTTTTAGCGAGACATTGCCCATCAATGAATGATTGGCATAGGTCAATGCAGCGGGATCTTCAAAAAGGTTGTCCTCGTAATTGTCTAAGAGTCCGTTGAGTTCCAAACGGAGCATATTGTAGTAGGCTCCAATGGCTGGAATGATGTCCAACTTTCTGTTTTTGGTAAAATCAGAGCCAATTTCCAAACCCAATAACATCCCACTCAATTTGACAAAAGTGGTATCACTTGTTTCCCTTTGTTGTGGGTCGATTCGGTGAAACAAAAAACTGACATCAGGTCCTCGGTTGTCAAAAAAGGTCAATGCCCCTCCCGTAGTAGAGATGGGTAAATTGACTTTATCAATGCCTCGTTCTAGGAATAAGTCATTGAGTTCATCAAAGTTGCCCCAAAAAACGCCTTTGCTAAATCCGACCAAAGTTTGTGGTCCACTGTTTCCCAAACTCACTCCATCATAAGTTGGCGGAATGATTTCTTTGACATCTCTCTCATCCTCCACATTGTTATAGTTAATGATAAGGTACTGAAAAAGGCGTTGTAAGTCTGCTGGTACTTTGGGATTTTTTTGAATGTCCATCAAGAACAAACCTTGACTGGCTTTGATGTCTTTGATTAATTCAGAGATATTGTCGTCAAAGCTCAATTCGGAATAGGTAATTGGTTGATTGTTGTAGAAAACCCCTATAGAAAATACTTTGTCCTTAAAACGTTCCTCTTCACTGTCATTGATGCGGCTGGCAAGGGCATTGAAGTTGTACCAATCACACCAATTTTTCCCTACGACATCAAGTGTGGTATGACAACGTCCAAACTGCCCAAAAAACTTGCTATCGGGATGTGTTTCTGCAATTTCGAGGAAGCGTTGGTACATATAGCCTTCCCTAAAATAATCGGCTTGAATCATTCCTTCATCTCGGTATTTGTACCATTGTTGCCCATCTTTGGTTTCTAAGAGTATTTTTTCAAATAAAGGAAATTCCTCTCCCAAATATGTTTGGTAATCTTTGGTATATTTTTCAAAGTTTTTGATGATTTCCTCAATAGAATTTTCGGGATTGATGCTCCAAAAACTGTGGTAGTTGTTTTCCTCAGCTTTTTCTTTGGCTTCTTCTACCGATTGTTGGTCGTAGGCTTCGACCAATCCACGCATACTTTCTATGTCTACACCAATGGACTGTGGCGCTTGGGTTTCAGGCATTAAGAGGGTTAATACTTTGAGAGAAGTAGACAGTGAGCGTTCAACATCTATACCAACGACTTCAATTTTCTCCTCTTTGGGTAGTTTTCTGTTGTATTCTCTCAATCCATCATATAGTTCTTGATAATAATTGTAAGAATAATTTTCCAGGGCTTTTTTGAGTTCTTTGTCTCCTGTTTGTATGTATTTATTGACCAGCCAACCTCTTGCCCTACCCGCTTCTATTAGGATGGTATTGACCTTGCCTTTTTGATGCAAGTATTTGAACATTTTGAGCTGTAATCCTACATTGCTTTTTTTGAAGTTGTGGTTTTCTCCCACAAAAAAAATGTTGTAGTCTTTGATGACATCATCCAAATGACTAAAGGAGGTATAGTCTCCATTGTCTTGAAGGTCAAGGGGTAAATTGTTGTCTTGTGCTTGACTCCAAAGACAATACAAACAACATCCCAACAAAATTAATACATATCGGTAGCACATAGGTTTCTTTAGTAAGAATCAAAGTCCGTCCTTTGACATTAAGTGTGAAGATTTGAATAGGCAAGGCTTCAGTCACTTCGCCGTTCCAAGTCGGTCCCTACATTTTTTGCTTGTCACATTCACCACACTTCCTATCAAAGAACCTTCAAAGTTAGGTGTAAATTTCTTTACGGCTTGCTTTTAACGTATTTTTTAGCAAAGAGATGACAGTCATTGGTCCTACACCACCTGGAACGGGTGTAATAAAGCTACACTTTGGGGCGACCTCATCAAATTTTATATCGCCTGCCAATCGATAACCCCGTTTTTTGCTGTCATCTTTGACACGAGTGATGCCTACATCTATTACGACTGCTCCTTCTTTGACCATATCGGCTGTAATGAATTCGGGTTTACCCAAGGCTACAACCAAGATGTCGGCCCTAGAAGTATGGTACTTGAGGTCTTTGGTACGACTGTGGCAAAGTGTGACAGTACAGTTTCCCACTTTGGCATTGCGTGCCAATAGGATACTCATAGGAGAGCCAACTATATTGCTTCGTCCGACTACTACACATTCCTTACCCGATGTTTCGACATTGTTGCGTTCGAGTAGTTCGAGTATACCATAGGGAGTGGCTGGCAAATAGGATGGTAAGTTTTGTGCCATTCGTCCTACATTGACAGGATGGAAACCATCTACGTCTTTGCGGTAGTCAATGGCTTGGGTGACTTTGCGAGCGTCGATGTGTTTTGGTAGTGGGAGTTGTACGATGAATCCGTCGAGGTCTTCTTGTTGGTTGAGTTGTTCTATTTTCTCTAGGAGTTCCTCTTCAGAAGTGTCTTCGTTGAGTCGAATAAGGCTGGATTCGAAGCCTACTGCATCGCACATTTTGACTTTGTGCCCGACATAGGTTTCGCTTGCTCCATCATTGCCGACCAATACAGCTGCTAGGTGTGGTCTGGGATGTCCATTGGCGACCATTGCGTCAACTTCTTGTTTGATTTCTCCCTTGATGGTTTGGGAGAGTTCTTTTCCGTTTAGTAATTTATAACTCATTTTTTCCCTATTTTCTAATTTAGAATCAAAAACATAGCAAAGTTAAAAGGAATGTGCGTTCCCTCAACATCATAAGGACTATATTTTTCTTGTTCTTTCATAGAGGTTATAAGTTAACAGTTTGCTATGACTCAGCTAAGAGCTCTGGATTGTTGCAGAACAAGTCTTCATTTGCCACTTACTGGATTCCCTAGATTTCCCATCAAAGAAACATATATTCAAGATGTCCCTTGTGAATTCATAACAATGACGAGCTAACTTTTTTTAGTTTCGCACTCAATATATATTACCGAAACTACTGACAATTAAATGCATCTACAAATAATTAATATATTGTAACAGGGGTAAGAAATTATTCCCCCATTCCCTTTTATGTGAAAAAAACATAAAAATTAAAAGAAAATCATTTATACCTCTTGACACCAAGTATTTTTTATATTATATTTGCTTCATCAATATAGCGTTGTAGCTAGCTAAATAAATCGTAGATAATATCAATTTCCATTTTTTTAATAGATCTGTTAATTTAATTATTTCAATAGGATAATTAAATTACATCTCATATTTAGGTAAAAGTTTTATCTATACTAAAAAGTAATATTAAATTTAATTTAAATATCACTTTCATGGGATTGCTATTTATCAAAGGTTTCTATATAGATCAGCGGATACCGAAAAGCTGTATATAGAGTAGGTATTTAATTTTAAAATTTCATTAATTATGAATGTAAAAAAGAAATTTTTCCCGACTTCAAAGGAGCAAAAAG
>JAHDIA010000181.1 GCA_020631035.1 Chitinophagales bacterium
CCTGCTACATCGTATAGTTCTAGTTCAACATCTTGGGCGGTTATGCTTTGGATGTTGATGTTGATATTGTCTTGTGTCGGATTTGGATAGGCGTTGACCACATACAAACCATCTGATTTGCGTTCTAGAGCAATGACTCTAGAGGCTACTTGGGTTACCCCATCGAAATCGGTTGTTAACAATCGGTAATAACTGATGCCTAATGGTGCGTCTTTGTCTAGTAAGTTGTAATAGCGTTTTTGGTTGCTATTGCCTGCACCATCGACGGTTCCTATTGCTCGGAAATTGTTGGCATCGAGTGAACGTTCGATGGTAAACAATTTGTTGCGGTATTCGGAAGCAGTTGTCCAATTGAGCATATTGCCTTCGGGTAATACTTCACCAGAGAAGCTAATCAAGTTGATGTCGGCTGTTCCTTCGCAAATGGCACTGCCCAATACTGAGAAGCTAGTTATACCCCCATTGTCATCAGTAACAATCAACTCTATGATGGAATCTTGGCTAAATGGCCCCAAAATCAAGGCTGCGGAGGTATCGAATACCACTGTATCAATGCTTCCTGTGATGGTGTAAGGTCCTTCGACAAAATCGGGAAGACCGCCATATAAGTCTACAATCAAATTGACAAAGGTGGTGTCTATACAAAGTGGCACTGCGTCTATCTCAATTGCATCGAGGAAGAAGAATGCCGTTGTTGTTGGTGCAAATGGATCAGAGATGACCGTACAAGGTCCGTCAAAGGATGAACCAAATGGTATTTGTAAGACGGCTGCTGAAATGAACAAGCTTGTATTGGTTGGCCAAGCACCATCGTTGACAAAGTTTCCATCGGTGCTGACTCCAATCATACTTCCGATTGGATCGGTACGGTCTGTATAGAGTATGAATCCTCCTTCATAACCATCGTCAAAGATGCCAAAGTCTGCTTCGACAGTGATGCTGTCTCCTGCATTGATGTAGACTTGGTCGATGTTTGGATTGGATACCAGAGAGCTACAATCTAAACATTCGGCTACGCCTGTCACTTCTTCGATACAATTGGGATTTTGTGTATCAATTACTTGGTAGTTGTAGGCTATGTTTGGAATTGGTCCGAATGTGTACGAACCTGGCTCAACATTTTCTAATAATGTTCCCAATCCATCGTCTATGGTGTAGGTACTTGGTCCATTGATTTCTATGGTTAAGAACCCACCCAAAGTATCTACACATGCGAGTGAGTCTACCACAGTAAATGGCAAACATGGAATTGGATCGGTAATACAATCGGTTGTCCCACTTACCATAATGTTACACTCTTCATTGTCTTCTTGTGTAATCAAGATGTTGTAGTCTTCTGTGTAAAATGGTCCCAATAACAAGGTGCCACTTTCTAGCCCTTCTTCTACTGGATTGACTCCATCATTTAAGCTGTAGGTTCCATCTACTTCAACTGTTAAGCTAACAAAGTAACTTTCATCATTGATGCAAATAATTTCTGGAGAAGCAGTGATCTCACAATCGGTCTCACAATCTTTTACTCCTGCAAATACTGAGAAGCAAGATGGGTCCAATTCGTTGATGACCAAGACTGAGTAATTAGGATCGGTAAATGGTCCCAATACCAATTCCCCTGCGATCTGTCCAGTCATTGGTGGATTGATTCCATCGTCGATTGAGTAGGTACTTGTACCACTGATATTGATGGTTAATTCGTATGCTGAATTGTCGTCTACACATTCGGCATTTCCAGTAATTTCCAAATCACAAATGATTTCGGCAGAGCAGTCTTTGGTTCCAGCGACACTTTGGAAACAGTCGGCATTTTCTTCATCGGTCACCACTATATTGTATGCTCCATTGGCATATGGGCCCAATGTAATGATGCCTGCTGTTTGTCCTTCGAGTGGTGGATTGACTCCATCATCAATGGTATAGGTACTGCTGCCATCCAAAATGATTTCGACATTGTATGCTTCTTCGTCCAAGCAGTTGATATCGCTATTGACTACCAAATCACAAATAGGTCCTTGTGTATCTGGACAAGTTTTGAAGCCAGTTACAGCATCGAAGCAATCTTCCAAATCCTGATCTGTCACAATGATGGTATACAATCCTGAAGGTATTGGCCCTATAGTATAGGTACCTGCATCTAAATCTTCCAATGGCGGGTTGACGCCATCGTCGATGGTATAGATTCCACTGCCACTGATTTCGACTGTTGCTTCAAACTCATTGTCATTTACACAAGCCAAATCAACTTCAATGTCTACATCACAAGGAGTAGGATCGAAACAATCCAAAGTACCTGCTCTGATTTGGAAACAGTCTTCAATTTGTTCATTGGTAACGGTTATAGCATAATCACCATTTGGATAGATTCCCAAGTTGAGTAGACCAGCAGTTTGGTTGGTCAATGGTGGATTGACACCATCTTCGATGGTATAGGAACCACTACCTGATAGTTGCATTGTCAATAAGAATCCATCATTGTCTACACAAGTGGTAAACACATCAACATTGAGATTGCAGATAGGCTCATCTGGACATTCGTGGGTACCAGAAATGGTTTGTACACAAGTGAAGTCACCTTCTTTGGTGATGACAATTTCGTAATCTCCTTCGGTGTAAGGTCCAATGACTACGACTCCTGCCGACTGTCCTGTAATGGGTTCGTTGATGCCATCGTCAATGGTGTAGGTGCCTGTTCCTGAGATGGTGACTGCCATTTCAAACTGGCTCTCATCAATACAGAAGATACTGCCTTGCGCTTGTAGGTTACAAGGTTCAGGATTGTCTTCACAGTTTTGGTTGCCACCATAAGATTGGAAGCAAGCTGGGTAGGCTTCGTCTGTCACGACTATGCTTGCCACTCCGTTTGGATATGGTCCCAATGTTAAATCACCAGCCGTTATCCCTGTCAATGGTTCATTGATACCATCTTCTACAGTATAAGTACTGCTTCCTTCGATGCTTACTTCAATGCTGTAAGATTCTTCATCAATACAGACTGGATTTGCCTCTATAGAAAGATCACATTCTAGTATGTCTTCGCATACAAAATTACCAGAAATGGTACGGAAGCAAAGATCGTTGTTTTCGTCGATGATGACAATATTATATGGTCCTTCTGGGAATGGTCCCAATTGAATGTCACCAGCTATTTGTCCTGTGAAGTCTTCCCCTACTCCATCAAATATGGTATATGTTCCAGAACCTTCGATGGTCAAATTGACGATGAAGGCATCGTTGTTATTGGCACAGTCTGGCATTGCTGTTACCAGTAAGTCACAATCGCTGCTACAATCTTGGAAACCAGAAGCATTTTGGAAACATTCTGGATTTGCCTCATCGGTTACAGTGATGCTGTAGAAAATATCGAAGAATGGTCCAAGTTCAACTGTTCCTGCACCTTGTCCTGTTATGATTCCTCCAAAGCCGTCGTCTACAGTGTAGCTAGCAGAACCGTCAATAATCACCTCAACTGTAAATGATCCATCGTCATTACAAATAGGAATAGCGTTGACTGCTACATCACAAATTTGTTCGTCGGGACATTCGTTGTTGCCACTGATAAAGTAGAAACAATCACCGTTGAGTTGGTCTTCTATGTAAATCTCGTATGGCCCTTCTGGTAGTGGTCCTATTTGAATGTCCCCAGCCGTTTGGTCAAACAAAGGTTCGTTGAAGCCATCTTCTATAGTGTATGTACTAGAACCGTTCAACTCAAGGTTGACGATAAATTCAGCACCATTGACACAATTGATGCTTGCACTAGCTGCCACATCACAGACAGGAGGTACAGAACAATTTGTACTACCGCTGATGATTTGGAAACAGTTGTCAACATTTTCGTTGAAGACTGCAATGTTATATTCCTCATTGGAAGGGAAAGGTCCTAGGGTAATTTCGCCTTGTGTTTGCTCCGAGAGTTCGCCCAATTGACTTTCGATGGTATAGGTACCAGCCCCTGTCAATGTTAAGATGACTTCATAGCTATCTTCACTTTGACAAATCGTCGTTGCTTCTACGCTAAAGTCACAAGGACTTATTGGGTCGTCCTCACAATCAAAGACAACAGACTGCCCTTCTTCGCAAGACAATTCATCATCTGTTAAAGAAATAACGACACCATAAGTTTGAATATCATCAACAGGACCAAATTCGTAAACACCAGCTTCTAAATTGGTTTCTTCAATGCCTATTTGTAAAATGTCTAAATTATATAAGGCATCTCCTTGTATTGTAACTTGAATGATGTACTCATCTTCATTTTCACAAATTGGCTCTACATTCCAAACAAACTCACAGGCTGGTTCGTCACAATCTACAAATGCTTGATAGCCTTGAATACAATCTTCAAAATTATCAAATGCTTCATTGTAAACAGATATAAACACTTCACTTTCTTCGACCGTAACGATATATTGTCCAGACGATAGTCCTGAAAGCGTTGGTGTTCCATTGATGAAGTCTTCTACAGTTGCAAATACTCCATACGTATTGCTACCCGTAATATCAATGGTTACATCAATGCTTCCATCTGCATTACATTCAGTTTGGAAATTGGCATTCAAATCGCAAACTGGATCGGGATTGCCTCCTCCATCGTCACAATCGAAATTGATTCCAATGGTTTCAAAACAATCACTTTGATTCGGGTCATTTAATCCTAGAATAACTGTATAACTTTCATTATCAGAGACAGGACCAAACTCATATACTCCTGCACTAAGGTTGGTTTCTTGAATGCCCAATTCAGGAATGCCCAATTGGTACTGCTCGTCTCCTTCTATGCTTACTTCAATTAGGTATTCATCATTGTTGAGGCAAAGTGATTGAACATCCCAAACAAATTCACAAGCAGGTTCGTCACAATCAACTATTGCAGTATAGGTTTCGGAACAATCTTCTTCGTCTAAGTCTTCATCATAGACCAACATAAATATGTCACTGTTGCTGACTGTTATTACATATTCTCCAGCCGTCAAACCAGATTCAGTTGGTACTCCATCTTGATAATCGAAGATATTGTCATACAATCCATAGGTTCCTATTCCAGCAATGCTAACTGTAACATTAATACTTCCATTCGCATTACATTCGCTAGAGAAACTCACATCTAAATCACAAACTGGATCGGGGTTTCCGCCTCCGTCACCACAATCAGGTGTACCAGTAAAGTTTTGCGCACAATCTGGATTGTTTGTATCAAAAGCAGTTATGTCGTAAGCTCCTTCCTGGAATGGACCAAGATTGAGTACAGCTCCATCATCTGAAACAATTAAGGTTTCAACTTCCCCTGTAATGTTGTTTTCAAATACTACTTCTGTTTCACCATCTGCAAAGAACACACTCATTTCAATAATGAATTCATTGTCACTTGTACAAATAATTTGTGGAACAAAAACTGCGGGGCCTCCTGGTATTCCTTGTTCACAATAGATTCCTTGTAATTCAGAAGTACAATTTGGATTATTCTGATCTACAATAAATACCTCATAAGTATCCCCAACTTGTAGATCAACAAAAACAAAACCTATCCCTATTCCCAATGGATCATTTAGCGGATCAACATCTTCAAAGACCTCTCCATTTACTATTACAGTATATACACTTGTTCCTGTTACTGCTACAACTGACTCTGCTATTGGAAAATCAATTGTTAAGGCACCAACCGTTACTGATAAATCACAAATGGGTTCAGGATCAGGTGTATCTTCACAATCAAAGATGCCAAGTAAGTTTTCAGCACAAGCATCTGCTAATGCCTCATCTACCACAACGAAGTCATACAACTCTCCATTTCCGATTGGTCCTAGCACATAGGTACCAGGAGCTAATCCTTCTAATGTAGGTAAATCACCTTCTTGATCAAATATTGTATAAGTACTACTACCATCAATTGTAATGATGACATTGTATTCATCACTATTGATACAATCTACTTCTGTATCAATTTGTAAATCACAAGCTGCTGCACAATCTCGTAAAATATCAAAAGCAAAACCACAGGTTTCATTCTCAAAGAAAATGGCTTCATCAAGAACTACAAAGAAAAATTGATCCTCATCAATTGGTCCGAGTGTGTAAGTACCTGCTCCAATTCCTGTAAAGAATACATCATCTTCAGATTCACCATAAATACCATAGGTATTGTTGTCTCCTTGCACCTCTACAATTACTTCAAAAGAACCATCATCCAAACAGTTTACTTGATAATCTACCATTAAGTCACAAATAGGGTCGGGACCTGGTCCACCTCCACAATTGAAGCCACCTTCAATAAACTGTGAACAATTGTCTAGTGCTGTATCAAATACTTCTATCGTATAGATGCCATTGAATGGTCCTACTGTATAAGTACCTGCTGGAATGTCTTCAATTTCACCAGCATCAGAGATAAGTATATAAGTTCCAGTACCACTGATGGTTACCTCTACTTCAAAATTATTATCGTCAATACAATTTGGTGTTGCCTCTATACTCAAATCACACACGGGTCCTGGGCCACCACAATTGGCAACTCCTGCATTGGTTTGCGTACAAGTAGGGTCGGTTTCGCTGGTCAAGCTAATCTCATAAGCTCCTACAGAATAAGGTCCAATACTAGTATTTCCTGCCTCCACTATCTGTGGTGGATTGATACCATCCTCTAAAATGTAATTGCCAGAACCTTCAATTGTAACAACAATCTCAAAGTTTTCTTCATCAATACAGTTGGTTGCTAGTTCAAAGTTGAGATCACAAATGGGCAAATCGGGACAATCTTGCAAACCTGAGAAAGTTTGGAAACAATCAGAATTGCTTTCATCTGTTATGATTATTTCGTAATTGCCTTCTGGTAAATCTGATAATGTAATGCTTCCTGCTGTTTGTCCTGTAATATCTTCATTGATTCCATCAGAAATTGTGTACACTCCACTTCCTGCAATTTCCACAGTTGCGTCAAATAGAGAACCACTTATACAATCAAAAGACACATCTGCTACCAAATCGCAAGCTTGCGGAATACATTCAAATGTACCTTGTAAAGATTGTGTACAATTGAGCACATTTTGAGCAGTAGCTGTTAATTCATAAGGACCATTCTCGAAAGGTCCAATTGTATAAGTTCCTGCTATCAGATCATTCATTTCACCAATTCCATAATTGATGTTATATATATCTGTACCCAATAGTTCTATTTCTATGTTAAACGATTCATTGTCAATACAAACAATGTTAGACTCAATATCTAAATCACAGATAGGCTCATCTGGACAGACATTGGCTCCTTCAATGATTTGGAAACACCCATCATTGGATTGTTTGACCACACTAATACTATATGCCCCTTCAGGAATTGGCCCTACATTGACAATTCCAGCAGTTTGATTGGTAATTGGTGGATTGATGCCATCATCAATAATATAACTACCTCCTCCACTAATGGTCAACTCTACCAAGAACTCGTCCACACTGATACAAGTAATAGCTGAGAATACTACTAAATCACAATCAGCTGGATCTGGTCCTGACACACAAGTTTCTACACCTGTAAAGTTTTGGAAACAATTAGGGTTAAATATTTGCTGTACTGTTATATTGTAAAGAGAATCAGCATAAGGTCCAATTACAACTGTTCCTTCTACAATGTCGTTTGCCAAAGGTAAATATTGTGGACAAGGACTTCCCAATGCCAATTGAGCTGCGGCTCCTGTATTAAAGTTGGTACTTGCTACCAACTCTCCATTTATTGGACAATAGACCTCAATTGGTCCAATTGCATCCCATCCATTTCCACCTTCATCAAACATCTCTAATGTATAAGTAGCATCTAAATCAAGGTCATTTACTTCAACATATACATCATAATTGTTTAAATACCAAGCTGGTGAGTTGGCTACTATCTCGCCTGTTGCATCATTGACAATTACCCAAGTCATTTCAGGTCCTTCATTACCTGTAGTAAAATCCAATACAAAGGCACCCTGGTTGGGATCAATTGTTCCATCATATACATCATATGCATCGCTTCCAATTACATCCAAAATGATATTATAAGTACCATTGTCTAAACACTCAGTTTCAATTTGTGTATTGAGATCACAAGTAAAGACTCCAGTACACTCTGCTTCTCCTTCTGTATAAGTAAAGCAGGTCGTATTTTGCTCTGAAGTTACTGTAACGAAGTAATCTGCTAAAACAATGTTGTTGAAAATCTCAGGGTATGGTCCTAGGACATAGGTACCTGCCGTTAATCCAGTCATTGCAGGTCCAAAGTCGTCTTCTAGTGTAAAGGTTCCTGCTCCTTCTATCACAACTTTTAAGAAGAAACTAAACTCATCAAAACATTCTATGATGACCTCTGTATTTATATCACAAGGATTCCCCCCTGTTCCACCACCACAAGAAGTTGATCCACTCAATATTTGGAAACAGCTAGGATCATTTTCTTCTTGAATAAATATTTCATAGCTACCTCCTGTCAATGGACCAAACTCAATTGTGCCTGCTGTTTGCCCTTCAAGTATAAGTCCTGCTTCACCTGATTGTATTGGACTTCCTAGATTAAGTTCTAATATATCTCCAGCCTGCCAACTGCCCGTTTCAACTGTTGCGCCTGTTGCCAAGTCTGTCACTATATAAGTAGGGAAAGCACCATCTCCAAAATCGTCGAAGAACAACATAGTGTAAGTATTATTAGGATTTAGGTTATCAATATTAAAATCTATGATTGAATTAGAAGGTATGGTTCCTGGTTCCAACTCAAATACTACAGCACCAGTATTGTCGTTAATGACAATTATACTTGTGGCATCTATTTCTGTCCAATTATCTGTCTCTAGTTCCAATGCAAAACCTGTTCCTCCACCTGTTATGCCATCTGATATAGAGTAAACACCATCACCTGTCAAATTAATGGTCAGTATAAAGCTTTCATCAGGAAGACAAGTAGCTGAGGCACTACCAAACAAGTTACATAAACTTGGAGTACAATTTCCTGTACCTGTCAATGTAGCAGTACAATTTGGATTGTTCTCATCAATAATGGTAATGGTATATTCTTCATTGTTATCATACAATCCAATTGTTTCAAACTCAAATGGATTGACACCAGTGATGGTATCTATACCATTGGTAATGGTATAAGTAGACTCAAAGCTGGTGATGAATACCCTAACACTAAATTGGTCGAAAGAAGCACAAACAGGCTCAGCCGTTGCCAATAAAGCACATTCAAAAGTATTACAATCGAAAGTACCAGATAAGGACCTGGTACATTCAGGGAACTGTTCGCTAGTTACTTGAATATTAAAGGTTTCTCCATTAGGAAATGGTCCATACTCAAAGAACTCATTAGGACCTACCCCTGTTAAAGGTTCCAAGCCAGGCGCACTTACTGTATATGTCTGTCCTGTTTGTCCTGCCATCTGAATGAATAAATTAAATCCATCATCCCCCAAACAATCGAAATCAAATGCAAATACATTTAAGTCACAGTCAGTAGGTTCGAAGGTACATTCCGCCGTTCCTGTAATGGCTTGGAAACAATCTGGATTTAAATCACTTGTTATAAATACATTATAGAAAGGATCAGAGAGCGGTCCAATGGTTATGACTTCATCTGTAACTCCTTCATATATTTCTCCCCCTCCAATGAAACCAGTTTCGATGGTAAATGGCCCTGTTCCTGCTAAGTTGATTACAAGATTGTATTCTGCACTATTTGGAATACATTCTACATCGGCAGTGGCCAATAAATCACAAGGAACAGATGAACATTCAAAGTTGCCAAATATGTTTTGGAAACATTCCCCATCTGCATCATCTATAATAAATAGCTCATAAAAGCCATTGGAGAATGGTCCAACTGTAACTATTCCAGCATTAGCTCCTGTTAACAAAGGCTCGCCAAAGAATCCATCAAAAATCGTATAGGTAGAACTTCCTTCAATTTCTAGTTCTAAATTGTATGAAAAATCAT
>JAHDIA010000182.1:0-1518 GCA_020631035.1 Chitinophagales bacterium
AAGAGGATTAGCATTGGAGTGTAGATAGTTTTTAAAAAAGTTCTCACAAATATCCCGCACCACATTCAACAAAGTTGTTTTACCTGTGCCGCTTTGTCCGATAAAGCATACCTTATCCATTGGCTGTCCTTTTTTGGGACCTGTTTTGTAGGTAAAATCGAGCTTTAAGTCTTTGAATTGTTGGTAGTCTTCTATGGTGATTTGGTGTAGCTTCATAAAGGCACTTTTGTACGAATTTACTAAAATACGTATTTATATTTGCTTCCTAGTGTGAAATTTTCACTAGGAAGCAAATAAATTGTTTGTTTAAAATGTTCTTTCTGCGAATGCGACTGAACCATATAATCTAGCCCTGATAGGAGCGGTTACCTTGTAAAAGCGGATAGCAGGCAAATAAGTAGCGACGAAGGACGAAATATTTGCTCCTAAACCAAAAAAATATGACATTTTTCCTTGGTAGATTGCCTACGAAAAATGTCATATTCTCATTACTAGATTGTTTGGACCTTTCTATTTCGCTAATACCTAAACCATCTATTTGTTCCCTCTTTTTATCATAGCCCTCTCCACAAGGTCGAGGGGACGTGTTTTTACATTTCTTAGCCCAAATACTTTCCAACAATCGGCATTCTACGGCCCATTCCAAATGCCTTGGCGGAGACTCGCAACATTGGTGGGGTTTGATAACGTTTGTATTCGTTGCGGTTGACTAGTCGCAAAATGCGCTCCACCAATGCTGGGTCGTAACCTTTGGCAATGATTTCTTTGGGACCTTGGCGATTTTCGATGTATTCGTATAAGATGACATCCAAATCGGCGTAATCGGGTAGGGAGTCGCTGTCGAATTGATTGGGGCGCAACTCGGCTGATGGAGCTTTGGTAATAATATTTTCTGGTATGATTTCGCCATTGCGGTTGATGAAACGGGACAATTCGTAGACCTCCGTTTTGTAGACATCGCCAATGACTGATAGACCGCCGCACATATCACCGTACAAAGTGCCATAGCCGACTGCTGCTTCACTTTTGTTGGAGGTATTGAGCAAAATATGCCCAAATTTGTTGGACAATGCCATCAAAATGACGGCTCTAGAACGGGCTTGCATATTTTCTTCGGCAACATTGAATTCTAAGCCTTCGAAATGTGGGTTGAGGATGCCTAAAAAGGCATTGAAAGGTTCTTCGATGGAAATGATTTTGTGGGGAGAACCTAAGTTTTGGACCATTTTGACAGAGTCGTTGACGGAGTGGTCAGAAGAAAATTTAGAGGGCATTAAGACGGATAAAACGTTTTCGCTGCCCAAGGCTTCTGCGGCAAGTGCCAAGGTGAGTGCTGAGTCAATTCCACCCGATAGTCCCAAAATGGCTTTTTTGAATCCGAGTTTGCCAAAGTAATCTCGCACGCCCATAATGAGAGCGTCGTGCATCAATTGGTATTTTTCTCTTGGCTGAATTCTGTCTTCGGTGGCTTCTTTGGTGTAGAGTTCGTCGAGTTCAAAAATGTGGAGGACTTCTTCA
>JAHDIA010000182.1:1618-5272 GCA_020631035.1 Chitinophagales bacterium
GGTGGCTTCTTTGGTGTAGAGTTCGTCGAGTTCAAAAATGTGGAGGACTTCTTCAAAATAGGGAAGTTCTTGGTGGATTTGCGCTTGGTCGTTCATTAAAATGGAGCCACCGTCGAAAATGACCTCGGTATGTGCCCCGACTGTATTGGCGTAGATCATTGGAACTCCATAGCGTTTGACGTTTTCTCTGACAATTTCGACTCGGTCGTTGGAGTGCGAAAAGTCGAAGGGAGAGGCAGAGAGGTTGATCATCAAATCGGGTCCTTGTTTGATGAGTTCGTCCATTGGACAGACTTTGTATAGTGGGTTTTCGTTGGCGATGTTCCAAATGTCTTCGCAGATGGTCAGGGCGATTTTTTTGCCTTTGAACTCAAATGTTTTAAAATCGTTGACGGGTTCAAAATAGCGGTATTCGTCGAAAATGTCGTAGGTGGGCAGTAGGGCTTTGTGTGCTTTGAATTGCACTGCTCCCTCATTGATAAAGTAACCTGAATTGAAGAGGTCTTTGCCTTCGGGAACGGGATTTTCTGTAGGAGCTCCCACAATGGCGGCAATGTCCAAGTCTTTGCTGATTTGGCAAATTTGTTGGATGACCTCCTCGCTTTTTTGTATAAAATCTTTGAATTCTAGGAAATCTCTAGGAGGGTAGCCACAAACGGCCAATTCGGTGAAGACTACTAGTTCTGCGCCTTTGTCTTTGGCGTCGTATAGGGCTTTTTTGATTTTTTCAAAGTTGTGATCAAAATTGCCGATGATGTAATTTTGCTGAGCGATTGCTATTTTCATATTTTTAAAATTGTGAGTTGTAAATTGTGAATTATAAATTGGGCAAGATGGAGTTTTAATTCACAACTCATAATTTATAATTCATAATTATTATGGTGCAACGTTTGTCTTTCATGGCTAGGTTCAATCTGGTTAGCCAACGCATGTTTTGGGCTGCGAACCAAGGTTCATCCACCCGCTCATCCTGCGCTTCTTTAGATGCCAGGCATCAACTATTTGTACTAGGATTGCTGCATTTTTGTTCTCATTTTTGGGTTAAATAAGTGTTCACTTATTTCAACTTTTTTTATGAATTTTTGGTTTGATAAAAGTGATTTTTTGCAAAGGTACACTTAACTTTTTTTATTTAAAGCCACGAATACAGGAATGTCGAACGAATGATATTAGAATCTGATTCGCCAAACAAGTCTATTAATTTATTTTTGTAGTGTAACTTAATTATATATTGCTTTGTATACCTTTGTAGTAATTTTTAAGCAAAATCTTGCAAATGGAAAATATAGCTATTGTTGGTGGTGGATTGGTTGGTTCGCTTTTGTCGATTTATTTGGCAAAACGTGGTTTGGATGTGAGTGTATATGAGAAAAGGGCGGATGCTCGCTTTGAGAAACAAGAGGGCGGACGTTCGATTAATTTGGCATTGAGCAATCGGGGATGGAAGGCGTTGGAAAGGGTAGGAGTGGCGGACCAGATTCGGGACAAGGCGATTCCGATGAAGGGGCGGATGATTCACAGTGTAGATGGGGCCTTGGCGTTTCAGCCTTATGGAAAGGAAGGAGAGGCGATTTATTCGGTGTCTCGTGGAGGCTTGAACAATATTTTAGACAATTATGCAATGGCATTGCCTAATGTCGAATATTTTTATGATACCAAATGCAATGAGGTCAATGTTAAGTCGGGAGAGGTGTATTTTGAAAATGTAAAATCAGGTGAAAGTTTTAGCATTCAGCCCGATATAGTGTTTGGCGCAGATGGAGCATTTTCTAAGGTGAGAGCCGCTATGCAAAAACGCAAACGTTTTAATTATCAACAAGATTTTTTGGATCACGCTTATAAAGAATTGAGCATTCCAGCAGGACCCAATGGGACGTGGCAAATTGAAAAAAATGCCTTACACATTTGGCCTCGTCGAAGTTTTATGTTGATTGCCTTGCCCAATTTAGACGGAAGTTTTACTTGTACTTTGTTTCTAGCATTTGAAGGAGAGGATTCATTTGAGAATTTACAAACACCTCAAGAGGTAATGGCTTTCTTTAAAGAAGAATTTCCCGATGCTTTGGAATTGATGCCGACTTTGATTGATGACTTCTTTAAGAATCCCACCGATGCCTTGGTGACCATTCGTTGTGCGCCTTGGACCTACCAAGATCGTTTTATTTTGATTGGAGATGCTTCGCACGCAATTGTACCATTTTATGGTCAAGGAATGAACAGTGGTTTTGAAGACTGTCGAGTATTGGATGAGATTATGGATCAGTTTAGCGAAGGGACAACAATAGATTGGGCAAGTGTTTGCAAAGAATACAATCAGTTGCGCAAAGCGGATGGAGATGCCATTGCAGATTTGGCACTGCACAATTTTATTGAGATGCGAGACAGTGTGGCAGATGATTTGTTTTTGCTACGAAAAAAAATAGAAAAACACATTCAGAAAAAGTATCCCAACAAATTTACGCCTGCCTATGGTCTGGTGACCTTTACCGAAAATATGCGTTATTCCGAGGCACAACGTAGAGGAAATATTCAGAATGCTTTGTTTGAAGAATTGATGCAAACAGAAGACATTGCTGCCAAGTGGGAAAGTGGAGACTTGGAGGATGTTTTGGAAGAAATGGTGGCGAAGTATCAAAAGTTGATTGAGATTTAAGTTGCAAACTTAAATCATCATAAGGAAATAATTTAGCCTTCAAGTCTAAACTTAAAAAATGATTGCGGAGATAAAAAGGAAAATAAGCACTTTGCAAAAATTGGACTTTAACGAAAGGTTTGGTCCTTATCGTTTTGATCCACCTTTGTCTTTAGAGCAAGTAAGTGCATTTGAAAAGGCAAATGGTTTTGAATTGCCTTTAATGTATCGTCGCTTTATTACTGAGATTGGCAATGGCTTAAAAACAGATGATATGTGGGAGGGGGCAGTAGGAGATGTGTTGCCTTTGTATTTTGATGAGCATTACAAGGTGTATTTCCATACACCTGATTATGAAATGGAAGTGGACAAGCCTTTTCCGCATACCGAAGCATACGATTTGGATGAAGCGGAAGCACAAGCATTGTATGACGAACATGATAAGTGGTTTGCTCTTTGGGCGTCGGATCATTTGTTGTTGCCAGGAGAGGAAGGTTTTGAAACACAAGATTTAACAGAGGAACAAGAGTATGAGCAGTTTGTAGCAAAGCATGGCGCCAATCCCAAAGATAAATACTACGAAAAAGTACCTTTGTTGGGCAGTATTCCCATTCATCCCATTGGTTGTGGAATGTATTATTTTTTGATATTGAATGGAGAAGCGAAGGGGGAATTGTGGATAGATCATCGAGACAATTTTGGTGGTTTTGAGCCAGCAAAAGACAAAGATGGGAATAGACTGACTTTTGAAAAATGGTACATTGATTGGTTGGGTTTTCAGATCGGAGTGTTCCAAAAAATACAAGAAAAAATGAAGGAGGGAATGTCTTATGATGCAATGCTTGAATGGGCAAAAGCGGAGGACATTCATTACAAACAATTCAATGCTCGTTTGTGTTCTTTGATGAAGGTCGATTATAGAAATGAAAAGGAGGGGGCGGTTATTCGTTCGGTAGGTGAGGAGGTGACGGTCTTGGAACCGTCTAGGAGTTTTGCTAGAGAAAAATATGAAGGATTTAAGT
>JAHDIA010000182.1:5372-9934 GCA_020631035.1 Chitinophagales bacterium
ATCCTTATCAAGATGATTTTGAAATTAGATTGGTTTTAATTGAGGATGAAAAATTAATGGATGCTGTGAGTGGGCAAGAGTATGAATGGATGCAAGCATAGAAAAGAACAAAAATAAATGTTATGAAAAAAATATACCGCAAAGGACCGCTTGGGGCATTGATGGATGAGTACGAGAAAGCGATGGAGGAATATAAAATTAAAATTGCTCAGTTGAGCGATGCAGATTTTGTCAAGATTGTTGACCCCAATACGGAGGACCCAGATTGTCGATCTGCCCAAACAATTTGTCAACATGTGATTGCTTCGGGTTATGGCTATGCCAATTACATTCGTAGTCGATTCAATCAGCCAATAGAGCTAAAGCATTATGAGTTGAGTCCTGAAACAGCCACGCAAACTTGTGAGGAGCTGGACAAAATGATTGGGTACACTGTTGCGACACTAGAAGATAAGTGGGATATTCCTGATGCGAAATTGGGCAATTACCTAATCAAAAGTCGCTGGGGGACGATTTATGATGTAGAGCAGTTGTTGGAGCATGCTGTGTTGCATGTGTTGCGCCATCGCCGACAGATTGAACGTTTGTATGAAATGTAATATTTTTTGAACGGAACGCTGAGGCTTTGTTTGTGGGTGTCTCCTGGCTATCCGCTGCAAGCTTGTAGACGTCCTCGATACATCGGGACATCTCTACAAGGCTTTCCGCTACTATCCAGCGTAGGCATCGGTTCTCTTGGTACTTTGTCGTTTCTTTTTTCTTTCCGCTACATCCTTGCGCCCATTTCGTGGAGATAAGGTATGCCTTTCTCTGTGTATTGTTTTTTCGCCCGTTTTGTGGAGACATCCCGAAAATCGGGATTGTCTGTACTAATCAGTGTATTATTTCAATTTTATGATGCGATATATTTCCATCTTTGGTTTGTACAATAGCGATGTAAATGCCTTGTTGTAAATGGCTTGTGTTTATTTTATTTTTTTGTATTTGCTCCATTGTTTTTTTGCCATTTAAATTGAATAGTTCAATTTTGTGTATGTTGGCTCCTTCAAAATAAATGTAATTGCTCGCTGGGTTTGGGTATGCCTTTACATTCGATGAGTGCTGTTCTATATTCGCTAAGCCTGTAAAAATGATTTGGGCTTCTGGGGTATGGACAGGCAGAATGTTTTGAGCTGCATCGACCAGTTTGACCGCATCGGCTTTGATGGAAAAAGCATTCAAATCTTCGGGCAGTGTTGCCTTGGTTTGTAGCTGGAGTGTGCCAATTGTCCCTTCAAAACTTACATCGTTTTGGTCGGTAAAACTAAGGGCAAGATCAATGCGTTCATCTAGGACCAATAGCTCCACCAAATTGATTGCGTTGATTGCTTCAATTGCCTCAGAAAACTCAAACTCGATGGTGTTGAAGTCGAAGAAGTCTTTGCTGATGGGAATGGAAAATGCCAGTCCGTAAAAGTCCGTTTCGCCATTAATTTTGAGTTTCATCTCAAATGGATAATTGGGTGTAATGGCTTCGTTGGGAATGGCAAAATCTAAATAAATTGAACTGGCATTTGGGTCGACGGGAGAGAGTGCATCCTCAGCACTTCCCAATTCGTAATTGCTTAGCAGGGTATGGATGTCAGATGCATTAATAATTCCATCCCCATTGCAGTCGGAATGTTTGAAGTTGGTTCCGTCTACAAAAGTTTGTTGCCAGGCTTCGCTTGCTTGTTCCGTCCATTCGTCATTGGCATCCCAGCGTTTTTGTTCTGTTTGGTTCCACGCCCATCCAATATTGAGTAGGTCATATACATTGGCTTCTCCATTGTTGTTTGCATCGCCAGGAAGAACGCAGTCATTGTCTTGGTAGACATATATGGAATCGTAGTAGACACAGCCAAAGGAAGTATCGGAAAAAGCTGCGAGGTAATAATGTGTTCCACCAACTTGATTGACCAATATTTCGTGCTCATTTGCTCCATTGCTCCATTGATAAGCTTGGTAATTTTCGGTAGCAAAAAGGGTAGTGGCAATGTCGCAGTGGTAAATAGAATCTTCGCCTTCATTGATGTCTAAACGGACACTTCCTGTAACAAAAACCGTTGTAGAATCAACAGCAGTACAACCGTTGTCATTGAAGGCATAGAGGTAGAAGGTGGTTGTTTCATCGGGGCAGACTTCTGTATTGATGTTGTTGGGGTTGTTGGCGAACTGAGCAGGCTCCCATCGAATGCTGTCGGCGGTCGCATTGGCATTGAATTGGGTACAGTCTCCAAAACAGAGTGTTTGGGGGAAGCCAGCATATGCAGTAGGTAAAAAATCAGAAACAATAAGGTCTGGACCTTCAAATAATTGAATGGTATAATAAAAATTGCTTTGTTGGTATACCGAAAAAGCGATGATACGATAATTTTCAAAAAATATGAGATCAGGATTGAGATCAAAGTTTCCTGTTTCATTGTAGGTTAAAAAGTAATTGGTGAATTGAGTGAAAGGTACATCGACAAAAGTAGATTCAAAGTTGTAGCCATTGTTGCCCATAACCGTCCAGTTGCCCTCAGAAACGATGCCATAGTAAATGGTCATTGTTTCCGTTTGGGTAAGCGCATTGCACAAAACATTGGTTTGAATGTTGTAATCATTACAAGCTCCCAAATAGAGTGTGCTTAAATCCATTTCGACATTGCTATTGGGTGGTGGAGCTACAGGAAAACATTGTGAGGTATTGGAAGAATTATCTTCTTCTGTTGGAGGACATCCTGTAATGGTGTCTATCACTTCAGTCAAAATATCAATTGATCCCATTGCTGGTATGTCTATAAAAATAGGAAGATTACTCGTAGTAGTATCTATTGTTTGCTCATTTGACTCAATCTGAATGTAGTAGGTATAATAGTCAGCAAAAGGATTGTTGTAGTTGATTTTAACTGTGTAAAGAACACTATCTGTATTTGTTTCAATACCACATACAGTATCTGTTTCTGCACTACAACTGCTAATGCCAATAGATAAAAAATTACCATTGGGATATGGAACGATTGGAATAGCCCCATAAATGAAACTGGAAACATTGGCTAAAGGACCATTGATTGGAACACCATCATTTACAACAAAAATTGCCCCTAAATAATAATGTGTGTCATTGTTGGTAAATGTTCCATCTAGTGCTAATAAACTATCTATAAAGGAGTAAGTGATGGGGGTATTGATATCCTGTTCGCTCAGATATAAGTCTATACTTCCGTTGACTTCAGTAATGGCACCTGAATTGTATATGGGGGTATCTTGAGTAAACAAAACATACTGTAATTGTACATTGTCATGGGGATTGATTAAACATTCGTAATTAGTGGTTAAAATATCGTCAAAGCACGACGCTAGTTTGATGGTATCTACATTGGAACTGAAGCCGTCGACATAGACTGTTTGAGAATCTAGGTCTTCATCCCAGATATTGGTGGCATAGCTCAGAATGCTATTGCTACACCCATTGGCATCGGTGATGATATATACAAATCCAGCATCGTAAATGGGAATATCTGCTAAGACCACATTAATAATAGATGGATAAATATCATAAGGAACTGTAGTGTTTATGCAATGGTTCTCGTATTGAGTGTTGATATAACATATTTCGAGCTGATACCAACTGGCAGAATCATTCACAAAAGGTTTGCCTCCATAAATACTCATATCAATTTGTAATTCGGTTTGAATCTCATAAGAACTTGTAGAGCAGCTATCCAATACATTTTCTATGTTTAGTGTGACTATAGTATTGGTTTCTTCTAATCCTGCTGGATTGTCAAAAAACAAAAGTGGTGTTGCCCCAAAATATCCAAGAGGCTCATTGTAATTGGTATTATTGTACGAGACTTGATAGCCCAGATATAAATTTCCATTGCCTTGTGGTAGCATATTGGAGTTGAAAATACCACTTGTACTAGAAGCAATAATATCATATGGGAATTCGCTACTTTCAAAATAAGCATCAATTGCGACTGTTTCATAAGCAACAAATACCATTGGCTTAAAATAAATATGTTCCACACTGCCATAATCTAGTGGAGGCAATGGATTAAATATGTTGGCACTGTTGTTTAATAAAATTGAATTGTCATCACAGCTAATAATGCTGTCGGGTATCTCTAGGAAACAAAATGGATGATTGTCTGCATTCAAGTTGTCGAGCAAGCATTCTGCGATGTCAACTTGACCATTTAAAACCAATGAATCCTGATTGTTGCTCAATATCAAACTTACCATAAGCTTCCCTTGGTCCACCAATGGAATATTTAAGCCGTCAAAACTCACCTCACTAGCATTGTCCCACTCCCCACTCTCATACAAACTATCCCCAATATATAAATGGTAAGTGTCATATTCTCCCCCACTTTTACAATAATCCTCTGTATAAAAAGTAACAGCCACATTGTTGAGCAAGGAAGGACACACACTCTTGTCCCAATCATTCAAACTACAATCGACTAAAACAGTAGCCGATGGACTGACTTTTAAGGGAATAGCCTTGTATATTGCTGTTTCTATATAGTGAGCGTCTTCACAAAAATCGTTGTAGA
>JAHDIA010000183.1 GCA_020631035.1 Chitinophagales bacterium
ACCATTGAAAAAAACTTTTTGTTATTGAATGCCCTTAAAAAAAGAAAATTAGACAAACATTTTTTCAAAAAAATCAATCAAATTGAAGAAGAATGGGAAAAAGATACTCCCCAAGGTATTCAGCAATTTTACAATGATTATCGTTTAAAAGAAATGCGTTTTTCCCATCCCAATTATTCTCTTGTAAATGAACAACCTGTAAGCATTGAAGATTTGATTACACAAATAGACAAACACTATTTTGCTGTTAAGCTATATAATACTTTGTGTCTTTACAATAATCAAAACTATGTAGTTAATCAAGATAAAGATTCCAATAATATCGTGTATCTCATTCCTGAAATAACTACACTATGCTCTAAATCTGATTTTCAAAAAATTCCTCAATTACAGCTGTTTAGTGAGTTAATGAAAGCCTTTGAACAGAATGACTTTCAAGTCTATCCTAAATTAAAAGAGGAGTTTTTAAATCATTTAAATGTCTATAAGCGAAAAGAAAAGAATGACTTACTTATTTTTCTGAGCCACGCTTGTTATCAAAACTACAAACTAGGCAAACCCAATGCATTGCAAGAACTATTTGAGCTCAACCGCTTTGGTGTAGAGCAAGGATTGATTTTGGAAGATGGCTATATTCCTGCTGAACCATTTTGGGGAATAGTACATATGGGTTGTGCAGTCAAGGAATTGGAATGGACAGAAACATTTATCCAAAAATATGGCTCCTTTCTTCCCAAAAATCAACAAACAGATACTCTTATCATTTGCAATGCCTTACTGACATTTAATAAAGGCGATTTTGAAGAAGCGATTAAAATACTCCGAACCATTCGTTTTCAAAACTTCTTATATGGTTTATATGCCAAAAGCATACAACTGCAATGTTACTATGAATTGGACAATTATGAAGAGTTATTTTTGAATTTGATCCGTTCTTTTCATATGTTTCTCAATCGAAAAGACGCCTTTGCCGATGGAACAAGGGCAGCTTTTTCCAATTTTATTTTTTTCTGTAAACAACTTCAAAGAGCTAAGCATCATCCAGCTCCTGATTTGACTACACTGACCCAACAAATTCAGGAACAGCCCAATATTGCATACAAAGCTTGGATCAAACAGAAATTAGACGAGTTGAAAGCAAAAAACCCAAGCCTACACTAAACTCACCATCTCTTTAAAAGAGACTGTTTTCCATTTGTCCAAGCTTTTCTAAGGGCATATTGTGTATAATAGATTAGGGAACAATGATTGCAAAGGCTGATTGAAGTTGTCCAGCTGATTTATTTAGGCTGGCTTCTTCACAATCTACTTCATTACCACAAGTGATTTCGTAAAATCCTCCCATTGACTGTTCTCCTGAGGCTTTGTCATTTATTTCAAATGACTTTAGCTTTGGTTTACCAAACTCATTAAATACAAAACAGAATTTTATTTCTGTATATTCTCCTAGTGGACTTCCACTATTATGGCAGACTCCTACACCAACATTGTACTCTTTGCCTGTATTGGCATGCAAATTCAATTGTTCCTTATCTGCATTGGTCCAAGCTGGAACATTGTTAATTCTCCAATCAATTCCAGTAATATTTACATCATCTTGAGCAGCCAGATTCTTTCTCAATTCACACTCTACTACACCATCCGTTTCTTCAAAAGTGAGTTTTACCATAAAAGGAACACCTGGTTGACAGAACAAATCATAATAAGCTATCCCAATTGGTGAGCCATCAGCAGAACAAAACACACTCCCATCACCAGCTTGTTTGCCTGCTATGGTTGATTTTTCATCCTCTAGTTTTAAAGCTTGTTCAATGGGAAGTGGAGACTTATCACAAGCAAATATGCACAACATCATTACTCCCAATAAATAGCTTAGTTTGTTTTTCATTTTCATTTTTTACAGTTTGATTTTGATTTTCAAATTACTCTTGTACTGTAAAAATACGCATTTGACTTTTTAACCTACAATCACAAGTTTATGATTTATGCTAATCAAACGAAAATATAGAAAATAAAAATAAATACATAAAATCCTAATAGTCAAAATAAAAACTACATATTCAAAGAAATATACTTACTTCTATAAATCCTTCAAATAATCTTTTGGTGGTGGTAAGATACAATACAAATCCCATAGTTAGTCTAAACCAACTATGGGAAATTTAAAAATTTGCTGGGAATTTAATCTAATTTATTATTTTTATGTAATGATGTACTTAGAGTCATTGACCATAGCTCTAAAAAGGCAAATCAAATCAAAGTAGCTATGCCAATATACTCTAAATACATTCAATACTCTGATTAGATATTTTTCTTCCAAACTTTGCTGGGTTAAGTTTGGAAACACCTAACCAAAAATACTCTCTTCTACCATCCAAGACTCATCGTTTAAGTAAAAAAATGTGTTGTGTTTTCTTGTTAATGTTGCTAACACTGGTCGAATAAATTATGCTCTTGTGTGTAAAAAACGCTCACAATTGGGCAATTTTGTGAGCGTTTTCACAAAACTGGGATTTATGATATCTGGTTATAATAGTCTCATTTTTTATATTTGTTACAGGTTTATTTATGTGTTGTTTACCTTTCTTTACAATTACAATGTAAAGTTGACGATAAAATAGAGCCCTTCCAACGCCATTTTATATAAAAAAACTACTCAAAACGAAACAAATTAATATAAAAAATAACTCATAAGCAATTAAATATCAATTAAAAAACAATTACAAATGCAACAAATTGCTGACTAAAAAAAACGCTTATTTTTTAGTCCATTTTTTTTATTTTTTTGTTTAAAAAGGCTAATTTATTAGATTCAGTACCAACATTTAGGAATAGGATTATATGAAAAATAGTAAACTATTAGAATTTTTACAGACCTTGTCTGCTTCAGAAATGAAAGATTTGGGTCGTTATATTAACCAAGCATCAAGTAGAGATTCTAAAAATCTCAATGGTTTTTACAATTATTTGTGCAAGCATCATCCTGAGTTTCCAGAAAAAAAAGTTGCCAAAGAAACAGTTAGTAAAAAACTATTTCCAAAAGATGCTAACTCTATCAAGAAAGTACAAAACTTGATGTATAAATTGCTACAGTATTTAGAAGATTTTCTTGTAGTAGAAGAACTAAAGTATCAAGAAGGTGCTAAAAAACTTTTGTATTTAGAAGCACTTAAACGGCATAAATTGGACAAATACTTTTTCCAAAAGGTAAAGCATATTGAAGATGAATGGATTGAAAAAAGTCCACAAGGCTTGACTCATTTACATTATTTGTATCGACTTCAAGAAATGTGTTATTTGCATCCAAACTATTGTGTAACCAAAGAAATGCCCATTACCAAAAAAAAATTGATTGATTTAAGCGATCAATATGCTCTGGCTGTCAAATTGTACTGGTATTTGTGTTACCATCATACCGATTACCACCACAACATCAATTCAGAAGATCGCCCCTACTTTGAAGATGTTGATACTTTGGTAGAATGGGCACAACAGGAGCATTTTCAAAATATCCCCAGCGTCAAGTTTTTGAGTCTCTTATTAGACTCTTTTTATAAAGATGATTTTAGCAACTTTCAACAATTGAGAACCGCATTTACAGAAGCATTTCATACATTTAACAATAGTGAACGAAATGATATGGCATTGCTGTTGGAAGATGCCTGTATGAAAAATTATAAAAAAGGCGTACTGTCCTCTATACAAGATGCTTTTGAACTCAAACGCTTTTTGGTTGAACAAGAAGCCATTATTGAAGATGGTTACATTTATGAAACTGTTTTTGAAGATATTGTTGTAATAGGATGTGCTGCGAATGAATTGGAATGGACAAAACGTTTTATTGATAATTATTACTCTTACTTGGATAAAGGTCTTCAAGAAGATTATATTGCACTGTGCAATGCAATGATCATTTTTCAAAAAAATAAATTTACCGAATGCTTGAAACTGATTTGTGCAACAGGTCAACCTAATCCAAGGTATGGGCTTCGTATACGCACTTTACAACTCCAATGTTATTATGAGCTTGAAGAATGCTATGACTTATTTGAAAACTTGGTCAACTCATTCTATAAACTCCTCAATAGACAGCCTATATTTTCTGATAATATCATCAATAGGTATAGTAATTTTATTCGGTATACCAAGCAGCTTCAAAAAATGAAATTTAGTGACAATATCAATCGCTTACCTCAACTGAAAGAACAATTTAAAAACAATCCATACATTGCCCACAAGAGCTGGTTGATAAAGAAAATAGAAGAATTACAAAAATGAATGCTTTACTTCGACAAGCTCAGTAAACTTTTGAAAAAACAAAGAGCGACAAGGGGCTACAAGAAACGAACCTACGCTCGATAGTAGTGGATAGCTTGGAGCGGGGCTCCGACAAGCTCAGCCACCTCTCCAACAAAACTATAGTTGAAGCGACTGATTGCTTGGTGAACTATTCAAATTGAGCGACAACTAGAAACGGATAGCGAGGAGACACGAAGGTTTGAAAGATTGGCGTTCCGTACAAATAAAAAAGAAAAAGGACTGACTCAAAATTTGAATCAGTCCTTTGTTATTTTCGTCCTTTGACATTAAGTGTGAAAAAGTGAATAGTTACAAGCAAAGGCTTTCCCGATACAATCGGGACGCTCCCTACATTTTTTGCTTGTCACATTCACCACACTTAATGTCAAAGAACCGTTATTATTGGTTTTATCTTTTATTCCTTAATCAATTTGTAAGTGGCATTTTGTACTCCATCGGTAATGTTGATGAGGTAAATACCTGTGTTCCAATCGCTGGTATGCAATTCGATTTGATTGCTTCCTTCTTGTGTTTGAAGCTTTTGTTGCCAAACCAATTTGCCATCTATACTCAATACGTTGAGTTCGATAGCTTGCTCACTTGTACCGACGAATTGAATGGTCGTTTTGTCTTGTACTGGAACAGGAAAGACATTGACAATCCCCCACTCTTGCGTTCTTGCCAATAAGATGACGTGGCTCTTTGCAGCATTTCCACTTAGGTCAACACTCACCAATCTGTAATAGGCTTTGCCCAATACATCTTGTCCATCAAGAAACTCATAATGCTGTTGGCTATTGCTGTTGCCTTGGCTTTCGATTTTGGCAAGTTTGTAGAAGTTGATGCCGTCTTTTGACTTCTCCAATTCAAAGTATTGGTTGTCGTACTCTGTAGCAGTTGTCCATTGCAATAGATTGCCTCTTGCTTCAATAGTACCATCAAAACTGAGCAAGTCAATGGCTGTCTTTGAACAGGCTGGTGGCGTTTCTGTTACTTGTGCGCTACAATTCAATTGATCTGTTGCGGTAATGTTGTAGGCTGTATTTTCGGCATAATCAGTAGAGAGATTTTCGCCATAAGCAAACAGACCATTGAGTGTTCCTGTCGTAGCGTAGAATGCTTCATTGGCAATACCTACCGAACCATTCTCAGCAACATATTGTGGCAAACCTCCTACAAAGGAATAGGTTAAGGTATAGACGCCGTTGCTTCCATCACATACATAATCAACCAATATTTCAACAGGATTCAATACTTCAACTGCCAATGAATTGTTGGTGTTTAAATCGAAGCAAGCTGCTTCTTGACTAAATATATTTAAAGCACTTTCCCCTACTTCTGGCAAAACAGGAGCTTGTGGATTGTAGTAATTGAGGCTGTGCAATAGGTAATCGCCTGCGGCTAGGTTGCCAAAGGTTCCATCTTCGCTAATTGCCACAACAATAAAGTTGGGTCCTTGTGTTGCAATGTATACTTGGGTATAATCTGCGCCACTGTTGAATCCAATGGCTGAGACGCCGACATTTGTTGTAGCACAAACCAGACCTTGGGTTCCAATGAGTGTACCACCATCAGACAAGCCTGGGCATTCCATAACGATACAAGGTGCATCGTAGGTGAGGGTAATGCTGTTGCCTGCATCATCGCTGATGACAATGGTGGCCGCTTGACCACATTCAAAAGAGATACTGATAAAGGTGCTACCGTCAAAATCTCCATTGGTTCCTTCGTAATTGCCTGAGCCACCCATTACCTCTATGGTAATGGTATAGGTTTTGTTGTCTTCGTCTATCTCAAACATGGGTTCGCCTACTGTAATCTCATCGTAGCACTCTTGACGAGTTACTGCAATAGAATTGGTCAAGGCAAAACATTCGTCTGAACTGATTTCTGAAGCGGGTTCACCAAGTGGTACGTCTAAGCTTCCTTCGTAAGCAATTCCCCAAATAAGGCAAGTGCCTGGTTCTACATCGGCAAAATCAAAGTCAGGTCCATCAAGAGGACCAGCTAAAATTTCGCTGCCGTCTCCATTGGTGATGACATAAACAAAATTGCTTGATACTGCTCCTTCGGCTTCAACTGTAACTACTGGATCTTCGACATTGCCAATGGTACATATGGTCGTTTCAGATTCAGTTGAGATGGTTCCTGCTTCGAGTATATCACAAGAATCAACTGGGTTTTCACAGTCGGGTATGTCAATGATGAGTGGTATAAGACAGCCTGCATTGTCCAACAATTCCCAAGTGATATTGGTTGGTCCAAAAGCCTCTCCTTCAAACACCTCTCCAAATGGTACTGTAAAAGTATTTCCACCATCTTGAACGTTGTAATCAGACCCATCTAATTCGGGTAAACCTCCACTAAAGCTAATGCTATATAAATAGATTCCACTTTGTTCATTACATTCACCAGTTACCTCATAACTCAATTGAGGTAATACTTCAACTGAAGCAACAGTTTGTAGTTCATAACAGCTCAATGTACCGACTATATCCAAAGCATTTTCTCCTATCAAATCGTCTAAGTTCTCAGGAGCTTCGGCTGGGTCTACATTTAGGGCATGTAATAAATAGCTGCCTGGTGCTGCTTCAAAAAATCCATCTGTATTGATGTAGATGATGTTGAATGCTGCATCTGTCATAATGTACACTTGTACAAAGTCTTCATTGTATCCAAAACTCTCGTATGCTATAAAGTCTCCATCACATACTAAAAACTCATCCCCTGTTCCTGGTGCTCCAGCACTTGCTTCACAAGCAATGGTCAAGGCATAACCAAATTCAGTTAGAATGATGTCAGCACAAATGGTGGTATCTTCTTCTATTGCTGTTTCCCAATCTAATGCACTTGGGTAAGTGTCTAGTAAAGCGGCAAAATCATCGGTACTGCCTTCAAAAGAAATACCCAAAACGACAAAGAAGTCTCCCACTTCATAAGCAGACAAATCAAATTCTCCTGTCTCATTGTAGTCTACAATGTCATATCCAAAGCCGTTACCTGAATCACCGTCTAAATCATCTGTCAACAAGAATAAATAAGTGAATCCTGCATCGGTGTTTTGCCCTTCGACACTTCCTGCTTCGGAGGCACCTCCCACTGGAACATTGGTATTGGCTGGTGCTGTGAGGGTTCCTGCATCGGCTGTACAAGTGATTGGGTCTTCACAATCTGGCGTTTCTATGGTATAAGGAATGCTACAAGCAGCATCGTCAAATATTTCCCAAACAATGGTATTGGGTCCAATTGCTTGGTATTCAAGTAGCTCGTCAGGCTCAACTAGGAAAATAAAGTCATCTTCAAATACATTATAGGGAGAACCATCGTAGGCAGGTAAGCCTCCACTAAAGCTAATTGTATAATTGTAGATTCCCTCTTCGTCACAAGCTCCTTCAAAATTAACTGTAATGGGTTCCAATGCGACCAAGCCTTCTACCGAAGAAAGATCAAAACAATTGAGTGTTGTCAATACATCAACAGCATTGAGTCCTATTAAATCTTCTAAGTCCTCTGGTGCTTCGCTTGGTTCTATATTAAGAGCATGGGCAATATATGTTCCTGGTGTTGGGGTAAAATCTCCTGTTGTATTGATTTCAATGATGTCTAAGTCTTCATCTGTTAAGACATACACTTGGGCAAATTCTTCATTAAAACTACCTATCGCAAACAACCAATTGTCCCCATCACAGATAATGGAAGGAGCATCGTCTGCCAATACCAGACCGCCAGAGTTGGCATCACACTCTACACAAGCTGGATCATCTGTTGGCAATATATTGAGTGTTGCACAGGTGGTATCATAACAAGAAAACTGTGCCAACATATCTTCTAGCATTGTACCAAACTCAATGTCACCCTCTACCAAATAATTGATAGCGCATACATTGTAGGTTCCTGCATCTTCCTCAATATTTCCATTGAAGTTGATGATGGTTCCATTTGGTGTGGTCAATACATACAATTGAGCATAGGCATCTGAATTATTGAATTCTTCAGTAGTGTATACAAACTCTATTCCTTCACAAATATTAAATACAGTTGAACTAATAGTTCCTGCATCTGCATCGCACTCACAAGGTAAAATGTTCACCTCCACAAAACTTTCCAATGTAATGTCTACACAGCCAAAACCCAATATTTCCTCTACGAGTGAGCCTGGTTCAATCAAAGGTAAATCTTCATCTGCTGAGGCAATTCCATAAATGTAATAGATGCCCACATCAGTTGTATTAAAATCAAAAACATTGCTTGATTGAATCAAGCCAAGTACAACATTGTCTGCACTGGTCAATACATAGCCATACGAATTGGCATTACCTGAATTTTCGACTGTCACGATTTTATCTTCATCAGTACAAATCAAAAACTCTGTATTGTCTTCTGTAGAGACATCACCTGCAAAAGCGACTTGAGTGATGATTTCGATGGCAGTGTCACTAAGACTTGAACAAGCCTCTGCATTGTTTAAACTTGATACTGGATCACCCACTTCGATACTAGGCAATGCTCCGTCATAGGCAAAACCATATAAGAAATAGCTGTTGCCATCAATGCCCAAAACATCTATGGTGGGGAAAACTGTTCCTTCAAAAGGTCCTGCATATACATTGCCATCGGCATCTGCCAAGACTAAGCCATAGTTTTCACCCATTGCCCCTTCGACCTCTACACTAATCTCGTTTGGTGGCACTTCTTGACTAGAACAAAAGCCCGTATTGTCTGAAGTTGAAATACTGCCTCCATCGGCATCACACTCACTCAAAGAGCAAGTCGGATTGACTGTGGGATCAACTATAGTAAACACAGGGTACTCAAAGTCCATATCAATGCCTGTGCAATTGGGATTGTACTCCAAAAGTGGCAATGCATCCACATCTGTCACAATAAAAGGAACAATGTAAATACTATATGGATACTCCCACTCTAAAAATTGGGCTACTTGTTCTAATTCTGCCAAATTAAAAAATCCATCCCCTCCATCTGTGATGTCTCCATCACTCATATCCACTGCGGCAACTGGCGTGGAACAACCTCCATCTTGTAACAAATCGTTGTCAATATTGGCATCTCCAGGTGGACAAACATAAGCTAGAAAGATTAATCCAGGATTGTCAAATCCCAAACTTGGATTGACTCCCTCTGAACCAAAATTCAAGAGAGCATCATAACAAATAACATAAGGGTCTTCTTCTGTACCACTACCCTCGGTGCCTTCAGGTGGCATGACGGTAAAATTACCTGGTCCATTACAGTCAGCAGTTTGGGCACTTAGCATTTGGGAACTCAATCCCAGCATAAGTAATCCTAGCACTACAAGCAATTGGGGGAGTATTCGTATAATCATATTGAAAGTAATATTTAGGGTTTTGCAAAAAAGGGAGGTAAAAAACGCTCTTTTATGATCTCTTTTGCAATTTTAAACGTTTCCTATTAAGTATCTGGTGTAAAATTACTTTAATTTTGTCGCTTAGTAATGTTGAATAAATAAATTTTTGATTTTAGACAAAGAGATTTTTCAATATACAAGGCAAAAAGCGCAGTCTTAGCAGCGCTAAGGCGAGCATTTTTAACGCAGTAAATTGGAAAATGTCACAGTCTAAAACAATAAGTTATTACTTTAG
>JAHDIA010000184.1:0-4412 GCA_020631035.1 Chitinophagales bacterium
TGGCAATCCACTCCACCAACTCACAACTCATAATTTACAACTCACAATTTCAAATCACCCCCATCCCGAACAGAAAAACGAATCCCGCAACACTTCTTGATTTTTGTCCAATACCACAAATCCGACTCCCCAACCATTGTAAGCATCATTGGCATCTATATAAAGACCAATATTGAAGATAACGGTCCAATGTTTTTCTTTAATATCTTTGTTTTCACCTTCATGAATGAGGACTTCAACATATTGTTTTTTTTCTTCTTCCTCTTCCCCATAAATGCCCCAAACATTGCTGAGGTGATCGGCGATATTGGGATTGCTTCCCAGACCCACCGCATCGCCTTCACAACCCTTCATGTTTTTTAGGAGAATGTCGTGGTTTTCAAATACCATTTTTATGGCTTCTGCTTTCGTGGGTTTACCACTTTTGACAGGTCCTTTGGGCGGACTAGGTTTGATGTGAGTATTGGGTATTTGTACTATTTCTGTTCCTTGTTTGGTCTTGTTTGCCATCAACACATTGGGTTGACTGGTACAAGCAGAGAACAACAACAGCAGTGCTAGTAAGTATTGGGTCTTCATTTTTTTGTTTTTTACATTTATGTCACCAGTAAAGATAACCATCTCTATCCAAAATATAATGCTCATTGGTATAATCATCTACCAGATGGGTGAAATATATTTTTTGACTCAATTTATGATTTATTTTATGTTCTTCAATAATGTTGCCAGTTTTTAGATCCAATACTTTGAAGGAACTCTTCCCCTCTTGAAAAATGAGTTTGTCGCTCAATATACCCACATTGGGCTGTGTGTTGTCGCGAATCATTTTGTGTTGCCATATCTCTTTTCCATCTGCTGCATTTAGCAAGGATAGACTCCATTTAGACTTGGGCTTATTAGCTTCGTGGTATGGCGTTCTACCTAAGACCAAAATATACTCTTGCCATTGAAGCATCTTTGTGATGTTGTTTTTCATCTTTTGCTCCCATAATAAATTGCCACTCTTTTTGTCTAGTGCAAATAGGCGATTGTGTGTGAATACAACAAAAGACTGTTCAAAATTTAGTGCGCCTGTAGGGTCAACCATCGTCACTCCCTCATAATATGCTAGGTCTGTTACATACTCCCAAACAATTTCATTGTGTTGGTTGATGGCAAATACAGACATTGGACTGTCGTTGGTTTCAAAGTGTCCTGTGATGAGGTTTAAGTCATTTGAAATGGGTCTGGATAGAAAACTAAACATAGAGACAGATCTACTACTTTTGATTAAGTGCAATTTTTGAGCATCAATGTCAAAGTAAGCTGGACCGCTTCTATCCTTAAGCAAAAAAATACTATGTTTGTTGTGAAGCAATTCTGCACACAGCCCTAAACCCAAATCTTCGTAATTGTACCAACGAACGGCATTGGTATTGATGTCCATTAGGGCAAATTCATCAAGGGAATAACCAATAACACAAATTAAAGTGTCATTGTACACATTGAAAAACTCGGCAGTATAATGGTTTCTTTCGATTGGGGTTCTGATGGTCTTTTTGAGTTTTTTTGTTGCGAGGTCAACAAGATTGTAGTCTATGTATTGACGTGCTAGACTATATTGATCAGGCACTTCTTCAGAGACACATTGTAGACTTAACAATCCATCGGCTATTTTTTCTTTTATAGAAGTATTGTCAACCAATTCCCATACATTTAATCTGTTTTGGTAATCTATACTTGAAATCCGTTCTTGGAAAAGCTGCGTATTGGATTTACTTAGATATTTTGCTAGGAATATGGACGTGCCAATGAGGCTGACAACAAGCAAAAACTGTATGGTTTTGGGATGTAGGTTCATCTATTTATAGAACAAATATTTGTGCTTTTTGGTTCTTGTTTTTTATGTAGATTTTTTGCGTAACATTATACCCAATACTACAAGAACCCATACAACAGTTGAGGTCATTATGTAATAAGCAATGTCTACAGGGAAAAGTTCTGCCCAACGTGTACCAATGTAATAAGCCCGTTCGTCATCGGTAGGAGGCATAATGTTCCAAATGTAAACCATTGCTAGTAATACAAGCAATGCCAACACTAATAAATAATTGCCGTAGTTAGATGGAAGACGCCGAGTAATGAGGTACATGAAAAAGAGACTCACTGTAAAAAAACAGGCAATGATGATAAACTCTATCCCTTCGATTGCCATTGCTCCACCCAAGGTTTTGGGCCATAGAGTTTGTACAGTCAACCATAAAATATAGATGGCGTTTACAACAAAAATAAATTTAAATAAGAAGCGTTTCTTTTCCATTGAATCTATAGTTGTAAGTTATCCTGCAAAACTGATATTGACGATTTTTATTTTGCCTTTGTCTCTAACAACTTTAATCACCATTGTACCTTCCTCTGCATATTCTTCGCCAAAGTCGGTATGTTGCAAACGCTGTAAATTGATGCCAATGTTTAGAATGGAATGTTTTAGGATTCGTTTGCATGGTGTGTCCCCGCTATCCGCTTTTACTCCTCGCCTGTAGACCTTGCAGGCAAGCTCTTTACAGGCTGTGGGGTAACCGCTACTATCGGGCATAGAAGTCATGTGCAGTCCTTCGTCGCTAGAATTTATACCTCTTCATAAAAGGCTACAATTCTAGGGTCAACCTTAATGTCATCGACTGTGATGGCTTGGTGCAAACGAATGCCTTCGAGTGTTTTGCAACGACTGAGTGCCACATACATTTGTCCGTGAGCAAATGCCCCCTTGCCTACATCTATACCAATTTTGTCAAAGGTTTTGCCTTGGCTTTTGTGAATGGTCATCGCATAAGCCAAGCGGATTGGGTACTGGGTAAATTCTCCCAAGGCTGTACCTGTGATGCCTTTTTGTCCCAGGGCATAATCTGTTTCTTGCCAAGTTTCCTTTTGCAGTTCATAAATGTTTTCCTTAATTTGAACAGCAATGCTTGTATCTGTCAATTTTTCAATCGTGCCGACCGTTCCATTGACCCAACGTTTTTCTGGATCATTTTTAAGCATCATTACTTGGGCATTTTTCTTCAAAGCCAAACGATAGGGAGCAGGTAATTGATCTTCTAATTTATCAATGGCTGCCTCGCTTAAATCTTGGTATTTACCTGAGAAAAAACCTTCGTATTCGTAAAGTTTGCTACGAAGCTTTAAGAGCTTTGATTCATTAAATTCTCTTGCAATGTCTCGTTTGCTTGTTAAAAATATGGCGGCTTCCTTGGTGTCAATTTTTTCAACGACTTGAGCATTTAATTTAGCAAGATCTTTTGGGCCAACAGTATTGTTCCTAATTTTATTGAGGATGTTTTTAAAAGTACGTTGTTTAGAATCTTGTCGAAAAACTCTAGTGAGTTCTTGGAGATGAAAATTCTGTTTTTTAAAGACAGGTGCGTCAAAAAAATAAATGCCCCCATAGGCTTCTGTCAGTTCTTTTGCTTTTCTAGAACTGACTACAGGTGGCAATTGAAATAAGTCCCCAATAAATGCCATTTGAACTCCACCAAAAGGCTCTTTGGGGCGGTTGCGATTGAGGCGAAGCGATTGGTCAATGGCATCCATTAAGTCTGAACGTACCATAGAAATCTCGTCTATAATCACCAATTCCAATTGTTCAAACAGTTCTTCCCTTTTGGGATCTGCTTTGATTTTTTGGGGATTGATGGAACGGGGCGAAAAGCGAAAAAATGAATGAATGGTTTGTCCACCCACATTGAAAGCGGCAATGCCTGTAGGAGCCAAGACCACATAATTTTTGGGCGTGGTCTGCATAAAATATCGAAGCAAGGAGGACTTACCTGTCCCAGCTTTCCCACTGACAAAAACGTGCGTATCGGTTTCGTTGAGTAGGTGCAAGACTTCTTTGAACTCTTTGGTTAAAGTGATGTCTTTGGGAGTAGGACGAACTTTGGGAGCTTCGGTTGTTTCTATTTCATCCACTACTTCCATTTCCTCTTCCATTTCTAGAGGTTCTTTTACAATAGGAGTAGAACGTTTTCGCTTGGGCTTGGGTGCTTCGACTGCTTTTTCAAACTGTATGTCGTAACGTCGATTGATTTGGTATAAGCCCAAGAGAAAAGCAGATAGTACAATGATTCCTAAAAATAATCCCATGTGTTTTGTTGTAACTTTACAGGTTTAAAAAAGTGTGTTTTTCAAATGTAACTGAACGAACTAAAATAGCCCTGATAGTAGCGTAAAGCTTGTAGAGATGTCCCGATACATCGAGGACATCTACAACTTGCAGCGGATAGCAGGTAAATCAGTAGCGACGAAGCATCGAACACTTGCTCCTGCTAATTTATTAAATTTTAATTTTCCTTGCCAATTTAATCGGATTCATCATTGGGAAGTTGAGTTGAAACGATATTTTTTCAATGAATTTTCTGGTAGTGGCACTGTCA
>JAHDIA010000184.1:4422-9856 GCA_020631035.1 Chitinophagales bacterium
GTGTCCAATATAGCTCTATCACATCTTCGATTATGACCAAACTCAAACCTGCATTGTACAAAAAGTCATCGTCAGTGGTAAAACGTGGGTCGCTGGTATACAAACCTGTTTCATCTGCCGAAACGCCAATGTCCAAAAATGCTTTGATAGGAAGCTTAGCATTGATGAATGGAATGTCTGTTTTGATGTTGAGTGCCGCCAGCCACTTTTGGGTACGTCCTCTAAAATCCACTAATTTAAAACCGCCACTGTTTTGGGTGTAAATTTGTCTTGCTCCAAATTTGCTTTGTTGTCCATTGCGGTAAAAGTACAATCCATCGTAAGTCGCATCAAAGTTACCCGTTCCAGACATATTCAAACGTTTGGGATTGGTCAAATTGGGGAGTTCTGTAACCAACGCATTGTCCATATAGGCTCCTGCAAAAAATCTAAAATCCAAAGAGCGTTTGTCAGCATTAAAAATTAAACTGTATTTTGCTTCAAAAGAAGCGAAATAGTAAAGGTCTTTGATGCGTTCGTCATAGCCTTGACGGGCAGTGATGTTGAACGAATAAGGTGTTAATACTTTTTTGTTTTTATGTGTGAAGGACAATTCATTGATGTACTCTCTCCCAAAATAGTTGGTGGGCAATTGACCATCAGTTCCATTTAGTTTTTCTGATTGTAAAAAGATAAAACGGTATTTTAGTTCGGTTTTGTGGGAACTTCGTGGCTCTCTTGCAAAATCCAAGGTAAGTTCTGGAGCAATTTTGTAATAACTCACTGGTAATCTATCTATGACCTCGCCATTTTCGATTCTGGTTTGAGTATTGTACGAAAAGCTTCTAGCATTCAAGCCAAATCCAATGCGATTGAACCAATTTTTCAACAGACCTCTAGTAGGATAAAAATCATACCCAAAATTGGCAGAACCTGTTAAGGTTTTTGAATTGAAACCATACATAGGAGACACTTGCCAATAAAACTTGCGACCAGGAACAAGGCTGTTGTAAAAGGTCAATCCAGCCATCAGACCATCGTAATGATTGTAGCCTAAAATGGGATTGACAAACAATTGATTTTTGTAGTCATTTTCTACTTTGGGGAATACCCGAACGTCCAAGCCATTGCGTTTTTTAAACAAACCTTTTGTTTGGATACGGTTGTTGTGACGGTCATATTCAGGCATTACTTGATGAAAATCTATGACATATTCGTCACAATCGGTACTGGGAAACAAAACGTGTTCTTGCCCCAAGAAACCATCGTACCAAATTGTTTGAACGGCTTTGCCATCTTTGACAGCAGTAATGGGGAAAGGACCATCAACATTCTTGTGTGGGTGATTGCGCACGGTCAATACATCAAAATAATCGTTTCCTATTTGTTCACCATTTTTGTAGAATTTGTGGAAAAAATAATCTACTTGTTTGTCAGTGGCGATTAAACCATCAAAGAACCAATCAATGGGTTTGCCTGTTTCGGCTTCAAAAACAGCTTTTAAATCTTCGGGATAAGGATGTTTGAATTCATATTTTTCATAGTAAGTCCGAATGATTCGATCCAATTCGGATTGTCCCAAATAGGCTTCCAAATATTCAAAAGCAACCGTAGATTTGAGATAGACCATTAAGCCATAGTTGGTAGAGGTAAATTTTGCCGAGTGTCCTTCGATGGCTTGGTCATTGCGTTTGCGGGCTTGAAATTGATTGAGTAGGCGGTACAAATCGCTTGTGTTTTTACCTTCTAAACCAACCAACTGTTGTAAGTTTTCAGTCAAACCTATGCCTTCAGCTAAACTTTTATTAGCAGATGTTTCCCTAAAATAGCGTTGTTCGTAATAGGAATTGATGCCTTCGTCTAGCCAAGGGTGTACCCGTTCGTTGCTTCCCAATTGACCATAGAACCAATTGTGTCCAACTTCGTGTACAATGACTTGTTCTAGAGAAGTTGCATTACCTGAGCGACCAATGACAGTGACATTGGGATATTCCATTCCAGCCCCTGCACTCAAGGCACTTTGCACAGCAGTTGCTTGAGCATAAGGGTAGTCTCCAACTTTTTCCGAATAAAACAACACAGCATCTTTCACATACTGCGCACCTTTTTTCCACAAATCAGCCTCATAATTGGTAAACATTGCCCAGGCAGTAACTTGGTGATTGCTTCCTGGCAATTCAAAAACGTCTCGTAAAACGTGAAAACGTTTGTCGGCGAACCAAGCAAAGTCGTGTATGTTTTTTTGTGTGTAGTGTAGCGTTTTGAAGGCTTCATCAGAAGGGGGAATTTCTCTGCTATCATCAAAGTCTTGGATGGCGGCTGTTTTTTTGGCAAGATTGTTTAAAAAATCAATTTCTTCCAAATTTTGCAGTTCGCCTGTAGAACCTACTACATAATTTTTGGGCAAAGTAATCTTAACATCAAACGAACCAAACTCTGAATAAAATTCTCCCTGATCCAAGTATGGCATAGGATGCCAACCTTTGTGGTCATAAACTGCTGGCTTGGGATACCATTGGGTAATTTGATAGGATTGGTCTACATGACCCAAGCGAGAAAAACTATTGGGGATTTGGACTTGAAAAGGAGTTTCTATTTTGATGCTTTTACCCGAAGCCAATTTTTGGGGTAAAAAGACCTTGCAAATGTCTTTGTGGCGAACATCCAATTCATGGGAAACACTGTCGCCATTTACCTGAAAAGCCAGCCCATGTATATAGCCAATTTCAGACTCAAAGGCATTGTAAAAGCGCAAAGAACCATCTTCTAGCTTTTGTTTGGCAAAAGCGGTCTCTTGATCCTTGAAAGCATTGGGCCAGAGGTGGAAATATATGAACTCAAGTTCATCAGGGGAATTATTGGTATAATTGATTGATATATATGCATCTAGACTGTGATTGACATCGTCTAAAGTGACTTGTATTTCATAATCTACCTGCTGTTGCCAGTAACTTTCAGTCTGTGAGAACGTCCAAATATTAAAAAAAGCCAAAAAAACAAGGCAAATAAGCCATTTATACCGTATCTTCATTCTGTTTCGTTTGAATATTAATGGTTTAAGAACGTTAAGATTGCACAATATTTGGTAAAAGTTGTGAACTTTGCGGCAAAATTAACCAACATAGCAGTTTTTTAAGCGTACAAACAAATAAATTGTCAAAGAACAGTAAATAGTAAACCTGACTAAAGAAGACTGAACGAGTACATTGTAATTGTTGTTTGTAGTGCGATTGAAGAGATTACATTGACCTAAAACCTGCTAATTTGAAAAATGATAATAATGATCGTCTTCGTCAACGAGAAATTATGGCAATGGTGCGAACCTACGAAGACACTATAAATAATGGAGGAGTTTGTTTTTTTGAAGTGGAAAGTTACAATCTAATTGCTGATTATTATGTGAGAACCGACCAATACAACAAGGCTGTCAAATTGATAGAACAAGCAATAGAACAACATCCTTTTTCTTCATCTTTGCAGATTCGGAAAGCGCACCTACATATAGATTTGAATGAGCTACAGCTCGCAAAAGAACTGATAGACCAAGCCAAAATCATAGATGGTTTAGAACCTGAAACCTTTATGGTGGAGGCTCGATGGGCTGTTGCTTCTGGTGCATTCCGACATGCTGAAAAAATCATTCTTGAGGCATTGCATACCTTGCCCCCTGATGACCACATAGACCTGCTTTTTGAACTGGTTGATTTGTACGACATCTGGGGTAAACCTCACAAAACATTTGAAGCTTTGGTCGAATTGGTAAAGAAAGACTCTCAAAACCAAGAGGTCCTCAACCGATTTGCACTCTGTATCGAAGAATCCCAACTATACGAAGAAAGCATCAAAATTCATCAAGCAATCATAGATGAGCATCCTTACAATCATTTTGCCTGGCACAACCTGGGATTGGCCTATGCAGGAATGGGATTGTATGAAAAAGCCATAGATACTTATTCTTATGCGCTCGCCATCAAAGAAGATTTTGAGCCTTCTATTCGAGAAACGGGAGAAGCATACTACGAATTGGAAAAATATGCGGAAGCCCTCGAATATTTCCTTCAATCGGCAGGTTTGGTCAAGGCGCACGACGAAGAGTTGTATTTTAGCATTGGCTACACTCATTTTCATCTCAAAAACTACAAAAAAGCCCAATTTTACTTTACCAAAGCCCTCAAAATTGATCCCTCTTATGGAGAGGTGTATTATATGTTGGGAGAGATTGAACGGGTAAATGGGCATTACCATAAGGCTTTGGCAGAATACCTCAAGGCAATTCAGGTAGACGAAGAAAATGCCGATTTTCTAGAGGCTTATGCGATGTTGTCTTACCAAATGAACAATTATCAGACTGCCTCTGATTTTTTGGTGAGGGCACTCGAAGCCAATCCACGCAACAAAAAATTATGGCTGACCCTTGCCAAGTGTTATTACGATCTAGATTATTTTAGTGAGTCCTTTGATGTCTTACAAAAAGCCATTGAAATACTCAATGAACCCAATGACTTACTTTATTTGGCGTCACTTGCTTTGTACAAATTGGGACGCAAACAATCTTGTCTCGAATTGTTAAATATTGCATTGGGTCGAGATTTTAGCATTCACGAAATATTGTTTGAATGGGAGGAGGATTTGATTGAAGATGAGGACATTATGTTGCTTATTCAGCAATACAAAGACAAAGAAGACAGTGATAAAGAGAATGTGAATTAGACGTTAATTTTTGCCAAATAATCAATCTTGTTGGCACTATTTTGATGTTTCGTGCGCTTTAATGGGGCATTAAACCCAATTATATGCCCATATTGAAAATTTTGTCAAGCAAAGTTGATTTGTTTGTCGAATCTATAAAAAACATCAAAACGGTAGGAGCTGTTAATTTTACTTCTAAGGGAGCAATTAACAAAATGATGCTCCCCAAAGTTTTTGCTCAGGCCGACTGTGTGGTTGAGTTTGGTGGAGGCAATGGCTGTATCACTGAAGGCATTCTTGAACACCTTGGCCCCCAAGGCAAACTTTTGTCTTTTGAAATCAATGAACGCTTTTGTGAAGTGCTTCGATCCATTCCTGACAAACGCCTAAATGTCGTTGAGGACTCAGCAGAATACCTTGAAAAATACATCCAAGAAGCAGGTTTCTCCCAAGCCGATGCGGTCATTTCCTCTATTCCACTTTCTTTAATGCCAGATGAATTGGTTGAACAAATATTAGATGATGTTTACCGTTTGCTCAAACCAGGTGGTAAGTTTGTGCAAATTCAATATTCTTTGGTGACCAAAAAGTTGCTCCAAAGCAAGTTTGATACTGTTTCCCACTCCTTGACAGTCAAAAATATTCCGCCTGCTTTTATCATTGTTTGTGAGAAGAAGGGCTAATTTTTGATTTGGACGGAACGTTTTTGGCTTCGTTTGTATAGGGGCTCCCCGCTATCCGCTTTTACTCCTCCCCTGTAGACGTT
>JAHDIA010000185.1 GCA_020631035.1 Chitinophagales bacterium
ATATACTGGTAACTCTTTGGATTTTTTCCTGATCGTCTTTAGGTTTGGAATTGACCAACTGATTCAATTCTTTAAGAACATCGCCTTCAGCCTTTTCAAGGGCGGTAAGCATCAAAAATGTTTTTTTGTTTTGGGCAATATCGCCTCCTACTTTTTTACCAAAATTGTCTTTGTTGCCATAGGTGTCAAGATAGTCGTCTTGTAATTGAAAAGCAATGCCAATGTTTTTACCAAATTGGTAAAGATGTTGAGCATCTGTGTCAGAAGCATTGCCCAATATGGCACCAATTTTTAGACTTGTGGCTAAAAGTACAGAGGTTTTTAGTTCAATCATTTTTAAGTAAGCATCAATGCCAACATCGTTTTGTATCTCAAAGTCCATATCCATTTGTTGACCTTCGCAAACCTCTATAGCAGTTTTGGTAAACAAGGAGAGTACTGTGGGTAAATAATTGGGGGCTATTTTGCTAAGGTATTCGTATGATTTTGCAAACATAATATCCCCTGATAGAATGGTTGAATTTACACCATATTTTGTATGGACAGTGGGGTGGTTTCTGCGCAGTGGTGCTTCATCCATAAAGTCATCGTGTACCAAACTAAAGTTGTGAAATATTTCTACAGCCAATGCTGCATTTAAAGCATCTTTTTCGTTTGGTTCAAAAAGTTGGTTGCCCATTAAGCACAAAACAGGACGAATGCGTTTGCCGCCCAATTGCATAATATATTCAAATGGCTCATATAGGTTTTGGGGAGGATGAACAAAGGTTTGAGCATTTAAGTAATTAAGAAATATTTGTCGTAAATCTTGATAAGATTGCATATTTTATAAATTCTTGATTTGAGAACACAAAAGGGAAGTCTTTGATCTAGTCAAAGAGCTTCCCTTTGGATTTTTGGTAATTAAATGGCAAGTATGACCTATATCAGTGAATGATGAATTGCTTGGCTGTTGAGCCTTTTTGCCCACTGATTTGTAATATGTAAGTGCCACTTGGATATTGTTCGTTTAATTGTATTCTTTCACTAAACAAACCAGCTTGCAATTGGTTTGCTTGAGTGTGCAAAATTTTTCCAGTAGAGTCCAATAATTGAAGTTGGATTCGTTGACGCTCATTAAGAGCAAAGTTGACCTGTAAACTTTGATCAGCTGAATTTTGATAAATAGAAACGATGAACAACTTATTGTTGTTAGGTGGGGCATTAAAATTTTCGAGACCAACCAAATCAATGTTTGGAGCAGCATTGGGAGCTGGCGTTTCTTGAGTTGCTTTGTTGGTACTAGCTTCTTCAATGGGAATTAATCTATTTAATCCATTGATGGTAAAGTAACTTAGAGCGTGGGTTTCAGTATCAGAAGGAGTATTTCGGTCGGGATCATAAAACCAATCAGCTTGTGCTCTGTCATACAATAAATCTAGTACAAAATAACCATGTTCTGTCAGGTTAGAAGCCTTTACTTGAGGGTTGGTACTAGCAATTAAGTTTTGTAAGCTTTGGGCAGCAGAAGCATCTAAGTATTCATCATAATTATTGGAACTTACACTAGGAGTGACAAATTCGACCAAGGTACTACCTTCGCCTGTTTGTGGGTTGTAGTTTTCGAGGTTTTCAGGGTCAGCGGGTATGTCACTGGCAAAGGTAGCATGAATGTCACCAGTTAATACAATTACATTGTCGATATTGTTTTCGGCTATGTGATTGATGATTTGATTGCGTTCTACAGGATAGCCTTGCCAAATGTCAGCAACCAATTGTACAACCAAGTCGCCTACTGCTCCTACAAATTGCTCGTAAGCAAAAGGCGTAAATAAGACTTGGTTTCCAATGAGTTTCCAGTGAGCATCTGACTCATTTAGTCCATCAAGCAACCAAGCTTTTTGTTCTTCGCCCAATAATGTACGGTTCTCATCATAAAAGGTTGGATCCTCAATGTCTTCGATTTGTTGCATACGGGCTTCGTGTCGGGTGTCGATCATAAATAAGTCTACCAAATTGCCATAAGAAATTTTACGGTAAACTTTTTTCGCATTGTCTTCTCTATCACGAATGGGCATCCACTCAAAATAGGCTTGATGGGCTTTGCTTTTGCGTTCTTGGTAATCGCCTTCTCCTTCTTGGTGGTTTTGTGCGCCATCTATATAAGAATCATTGGCGACTTCATGATCGTCCCAAACACAAATGATGGGATGTTGTTGATGGAGTTTTCTGAGGTCCTCATCCAATCTATAAAAAGAGTAGCGGGTTCTATAGTCAATGAGTTCTAATATTTCGTGGTCGGGCATCATTTCGGGACGAATCTCTGCGGTATTTTCACCATATTCGTAGATGTAGTCTCCTAAGTGAAGAACGGCATCTAAATCGTTGCGTTCGCTGATGCGTTTGTAAGCATTGAAAAAACCATGTTGGTAGTTGCTACAAGAAACGATGGCAAAACGCAAATGGTCGGCATCGTCTGAAGCAGTTCGAGTACGACCTGCAATAGAGTTGGTGCCATTGTGTTGGAAAGCATAATAATAAGTTGTGCCTGCTTCTAGGTCTGTAACATCTACTTTGATAGTATAATCTTTTTCGGCAGATGTGCTGGTTTCACCTTGAGCGACAATATTGGTAAATGAAGTGTCTGTTGCTACAAACCAAGCAACTGATTCAGTTTCATTGGCTTGATCTAGACTAATGCGTGTCCAAATAATGACACTATTTTGTGTTGGGTCTCCAGAGGCTACACCATGGTAAAAGGGAGCTAGGTCTTCTTCAAAGGCAATGCGACTGTCATTGGCTCTGGTAAAAGAGACCAAATCGGCTTGGGCAAGGATTGATGAAGAGCTCAAAAGCATTAGGCCAAATAGGATGCAAAAAGGCAAAAGGACTTTTTTCATAGGAATAGAATGTTATTTAGTGTCTGATAAATTATTAGCAAATACAAAAATAGTCATTATTTGTATTTAATAAGCTTATGAGGGCGATACTAAAGGACTTTGTTCAAAAATAATATTCGTTAATATTTTTGATTTTATTACTTTTTAATTTATATTTGATTAAATATGTAATGGAGGATACATAAATTATTAACAAGTAAACTTTTTGTTAATGTATTTATAATGGTGAATATGTTATAGTGTTTGCTATGTGATGGAAGTTTATAATCCAACTTTATAAAAGGGATTGTAAAGATTATTTAAATGAAATAAAGCTCGGTTCTTAAATTAAATGCTGTTGTTTCAGATGACAACATTTTAATTTTATTGCTTTGTGTTTCAAAGTGAGTTGGTATACTCATTTTGAAACATGAAACAACTAAAGTATTGCCTATTATTGGAAACCAAAATGTTATAGGTTTCCAAGCTGGGATTTGTATGTCAATTTGTGATTATTTGAGGTTTACATAATTGTGGGTATTCCCAAAGCCACTTAAAATAAATGAGGGATAACAACATTAATTTTTTTTTATGAGCAATTTAAAAAATCAAGAGATTCAAGCAATTGAAAGCTCTTTGAATGAAATCAACTCTCTCAAACAAAGAGAGGATGCAATTGTAGGTTTGGTTGCATCATCACAACTAGCTGATGTAGATGTGAAGTCTAATCCACTAATTACAAAAGTATTAGGAGGACTTGATGCTATTATAGCTAAGGTAAACTTAATGGATAGATTGGAAAAGGTTGAGGCATCTATGAAGGCTTTTGTTCAGTTGCAAAATTTGCCTTCTAGACAACAGCAAGTAATTGCCAATGGTATGAGTATCTTGGCATTTAGTTCAGGGGTGGACCCTCAACAATTGGCTTCAAATTTGGATGAGCCAATAGACTCTAATCTTGGACCAGCACAACCAGTATGGTAAAATTTAGGAATAAGGCATTAGGCAGCGATTGCTTAATGCCTTAGAGCATGTTAGGGAATATCATTCAGCACTCAAAGGTTGTGTTTTCGAATCGAAACGTCGAACCGCTGTTCGGCAGCTACTTTTTGCTCAATCCCGACTTCGGGATTAAGCACAAAATGGGCTTTGCATAGAACCAAAAATCCTGCCCTTTGAGGTGTAAAGTACAATTCCTAACATGCTCTTATTAAATTTATGGTTCTTTGAAAATTTGGGGAGAGTGGTTTTTGAACAAATAGTAGGGAGCCAGAGGCGACTGTATAGCTTGTTCTAAGAAACAGCTCTCTTCTGTAAAAATTATCAAAGAACGAAATTTATTTTTATGGTAACATCAAATATAAAAGCTTATTTCAAAAGATTGGGCATTAAAGATGCTGTTTTAGATCGAATTTTAATTAGGGAAATACCCAAAGACAATCTTTATTGGGAAAAGGCAAATAAGTATATAGAACCGAAAATTCGATTTATTTTCATCCCTTTTTTATATGAACTTTTCTACAGCTATTCGGGCTTGCCAATTGAGACTGTACTTGAAGAATCAAGTATTCAGACATTGGAAACAATACTGCATTATTCAGAATTAGAAGAACAAAAGTTAATGACTTTTGATGAAACAGTACAGGCTACTTTGGAATTGGAACGAATAAAAGAAAGTTTGTCCCAAAACCCACTTTCCAAAAAAATGGCTACTGAGATGATGTTGAATTACCCGCAGTATGAATCGCTTAGAAGGGGCAACTTTATCTTCTTTTATTTCACCATTTTTTACAATGATGGGAAAATTGAGCAATTAAAAGAATCCATAATGTTGTTGGCAGATTTGCTTATTTGTGGATGTGTTTTAGATGATTTATACGATGCCCAAGAAGATAAGCTAAGTGGAGAAGTAAACATTCTTAATGAGTTGGGGGGGGATTATCAGGCTCTGGGCAAAGCCAAAAAAGTATTTGACCATTCTAATGCTAGATTGGCAATGTATTTTCCTGAATTAGAAAAAGAGTTGGAAAAGCTGTTTTATCAATGCACATTGAAATTTTTAAGTAAGAAGACTCAAGTAGTAAGTTAACTAATTAAACACAATCTTATGGAAACAGCCATTGTTCAAAAAAGTCAAGAGGAAATTATTACAGAAGGATTCACCATTTTGGAAGATGTGATAGATGATACTCTTTTTGCCAAAATGAAACATTTGGGAGAGATGTATATGCAACGTACTTACCAAAGATACAATGCATCAGGAAATTTATTGTATAATTTATTTAGGACGGAAAGTTTGCTGTATGATTTTCTGCTTCCAGAAGTCATCAACAATGATCTTATACACAATGTTGTCACCAGTTTATTGGGCAAAAAATGTCATTTGAAAGAGACTTTAATCTTTTTTAGTTATCCCAATAATGATAAGCAAGCTTTGCATTCAGATGTATATGATTATTTTCCTGAACAAGAAATAGAATTGCCAGCAACAGTTGTAGCAGTTCAATTCCCTATGAGTGATTTTAATGTTTTTTCTGGGGGAACGAGAATTGTTCCTAGAACACAAAATGTATTTGGAGCACAACCTGATTTGGAAGAGGAAGAAAAGCTAGAAGGTTATGAAGTGATTACCCCACAAGTGAATAAAAAATCTTGCTTGATAAGAGATTGTAGGGCTTGGCATGGGGCAGGAGTGAATCAATCAGAAGAAGTAAGGGCAATGTATACTTTTGTGTATACCCGAAATTGGTGCTCAAGTAAGGGCAAAGTATCCAAGGATTTGTACTTTAACTTGGATCGAGATAAAAGGCATTTGGTGACGGTATAATGTATCAGTGAATCATTTTTTCAAACTGCTTTGAAAAAATGATTCACTAATACTAATGCTCACTTATTGTAAATATGCTTTAAAAACTCTTCTCTTGTTTTTTCATTTTTAAACTTCCCGTGGTATTGGGTGGTAATGGTATTGCTATTGACATCTTGTACCCCCCTTGAGGCTACACACATATGGTCCGCTTCAATAATGACCGCTACATCTTTGGTCTGTAAGGCTTTTTTTAGCTCTTCCGCAATTTGTACAGTGAGGCGTTCTTGTACTTGTGGTCGACGAGCGCAGTATTGGACCATACGGTTCAATTTAGACAAGCCCACTACATTTTCGTTGGGAATATAGGCTACGTGTGCTTTGCCATAAATGGGTACAAAATGATGCTCACAGGTCGAATAAAAGGTAATGTCCTTTTCGATGAGCATCTCATTGTATTGGTACTTGTTTTCAAAAGTACGCATTTGAGGCTTGTTGTCGGGATTGAGTCCACTGTAAATTTCCTTTATATACATTTTGGCAACTCTATGAGGTGTACCTCTAAGGCTATCATCTGTCATATCTAAGCCCATAATGTGCATTATCTCATAAAAATGCTCGCTTATCTTGGCTATTTTTTCTTCATCACTCAAATCAAATGCATCGGGACGAAGTGGGGTGTTGACAGAACTTAAGAAATGATTGTCTCCAAAATCCTCATAAGTTTGTAAGACTTTGTCAATGTTTTCTCCATTGTGTGTACAACATCCATTGTGATATGTGTTGTTATTTTGAGACTGACCGTTGTTTTCTACCATATTGAGTTTTTGTAAGTAATATGCAATCTTATGAACAGGTAAAACTTTTAGATTGTTCACCTTAGCTTAAAGAAATGTTTTTTTTAACGTTCTTTAGTAGCTTGAAATTTGCATACATTTTTGACTCTTTGAAGAAGAATTGATACATATTTTACAATCTTAAGCGTTTGGTAATTAACAAAATGTCGTTTAACCGATATGTTCAATGGTAGGCAAGAAAAGCGCAGGATGAGCGGATGGATACACGCTTGTACGAAGTATGAAATATGCGCTGGTTAACCAGAGTGAACGCAGCCATGAACCATGCACGCTGCACCATTCTTAGAACCTGTCTGAAAACCTATTCTGAGTTTGAGACAGGTTCTTAGACAAGTTCAGGATAAAATTGTAATTAAGTTGATTGTGTAATTAGATAAATATTTTAACCCAATTATCTAATCACTCAATTACCAATTATCCCATTCACAATTCCCCTCGAAGCTGTATCTGAAATTCTTGTTCAAATGCATTTATTTTAGCATCGAGTTTGTCAAGAATTTTTCTTTGAAAATGATTGGAGTGTTGTTTGGAAACGTGTTTTCTTGACTTGAAGGCAATTGCCAAATCTTCTGGGTCAAAATGACCAAATTTGCGTTGCCAATGGCGAATGGTCATTTTCATAAATTGGGTGTCAAGAAATTCGCCCAAACGAGTGTTTAGTATTTTTTCTAAAAAGTTTTTGATTTTATCGGGACGCACTTTGTTGGTACGTTCTACAGAGCGCATCGGGAAATTGGGATAATGGGTTTGAGACCAATTGTTGGCTGTCCGAAACTGGCTGTACAAATCGGGATTGTAGCTGGGAATGGTCGTCACCAATTCGGTGGCGGTAAATAGATTTTGCTCTTCAATTTCCAGATGTTTCTCGTCTATGAAATAATTGACGCAAAAATTGTGGTCGTTGTTGAGTAAGAAAATGACGCGGTACAATTTGAGCAAGGTGCGGGCAACCCACAAACGACCCGCTTGGGTGATGACAAAATAATCAATGTCGCTATCCTCTTCCATATAATTTTTGGAAATGGACCCCGACAAACAAACGGCTCTAACATAGGGGAAACGGGCAATCCAAGCACTCATTTGGTAAGCTTTGTCCAATCTTTTTTTTGCCAATTCATTGCCTTTCAATCGACGTTCAACCAATTGAGCATTGTTTTGAACACTGTAAAACTGATCAAATTGGTAAAGCATTTTTTGCTCAACTAAGTGATTGAGGCTTTTTTGAATTTGTTTGAGATGGGTATTGGATTGGGTGGTGTGATATACTTCTTGTGCTGTCAAGGGATATTTAAAAACATCAAAATACAACAAAGACAAGAGTACTTTGGTTGAGAGCGCATCAATCTTATTGTTTTGAGAAGTATTCAACATTCCATCAGCAAATTCTAAGGACAATATATGGATTAAAGTTATATTTTCATCTTTTGCGAATGGAAAAAAAACTTTTTACCTCAGCTTTTTGTCAGTATGGTCTCAATTTAATCTTTCTATACCTGCCTTTGCTTGTTGATCAATGCTGTCTTTATAGGCGTGTTTGGGATAAGACAACGCTTTCTCAAAATAATGGCGAGCTTGGGATGGGTCATTTTGACGTTCCAAAATAAGCCCCAATTGCAGTGCCGACTTGGGAGCGAAATAGAGGGGCAAACTACCGCTTTCTTCTATGCTTGCCTGATAATAATGAATGGCTGTATCCCAATCTTTTAAACCTTCATAAGCCCTTGCCAGGCGATATACTTTTTCTATTTTTTCTTCTGCACTATTCAAATGTTCAGTGGGCATTTGTTCCAATACCTGTAGCGATTCTTGGTACAAAGCACCATCAAAAAGCAAGCGAGCGTGTAGCAAGGAAACATTGGGTACAATGCCATTTTGAGCTTCCTCCAAGGCTTTTTTGTCTGTGTCAAACAAATCCTCTCCTTTGTGCAAACATTGCGAAATATAGTGTTTATACTGTGCTTCGTCGCCTTGAATCAAATGATACCAAGCCAATTTTTGGTAAGCATCTTTGATAAAATGACGTCCTTTAAAATTGTTGACAAATTGGCGTAAATATTGTGCCGCATCGGCTTCTTGTTGGTACAATTTGAGGGCACCCAACATATAATCGAAGTAATAGATATAGTAGTATTCACTAGATTGTGGACGATTTTGTATGACTTGCATAGATTCTTCGATGCGTCCCAAGCGAAATAGAATGTGTGCTGTCGTAAAAGTATCAAGCAATTTGGTCTGTGGTTGCAAATCGTTTTCTATGATTTGCTCGGCTTGATAATACTTGGTATCCAAATAAATCAAGAAAAAAGCATAGATGAGTTGTGCCTCTTGATATACAGGAATGTTTTGAGCCTTGCTATTTTGAATAGACTGTTTGATTTCGTTGATTCCCTGTTGGACTTCACCTGAAAACCCCAATATTTTTAGCAACCACTTGTAAGAGTCGGGAACGGTGCCAATGAGGGCGTGTATGTAGCCCAAAGTTTTTTTGTTGGGGGCGAAATTGGGAAATTTTTCATCATTTTGAAGCAAGAGTTTGTAGGCTTGTCTGATTTCCCAAGCTGCTCCCAGGTATTCTTCAAATTTGAGTCTTGCCAAGGCACTTTGCAACTTTATTTCAGCTTGTACAAATAGGTGATAAGCGGAGGTTTTATCAGATGATTTTAGCTGAGTCAGGCGAGCATCTTTGTTTTCAGCAAAAATGGCCAAATCGCTGGCTTGTTCGCCCAAAAACACGATCAACATTTCTCTTTGATTGTCTAGTAACAAAGGCAATTCATTGCTAGGATTGTTGCTTTGTTCCAGTCTTATTTTTTCTTGCGCTTCCTCAAGTCTTAGGGCAATGAGCAAATCATAAGCTTGACGACAATTGTCAGACCACTCAAAATTTTGAGCGTTTGAGCAAAGGGTACAAAGCATTCCTAAAAGGACAATAATGGATCTTGGCTTGAACATATCGTACAAAAAGCTGCTATACTAAAAATGGCTGATATGACAAAGATATTGTGTAGGAGTAAAAATTGAAATTTAAAAGGGAGAAAATGTCGGAAGAAAAGAGTTTGTATAAAATGGATTGGGACGGAACGTTGGGGGCTTCGGACGGTGGTGACTCCCCGCTTTCCATTGCTATGGCGGCATTGGGAATAAACGACGGGAGTACCGCCACGCCAGCGGTAGAGATGTTGCGTGCAACGTCTCTACATTACGCCAGGAATGCCGCCATATCCATTGCAATCAGGCGTAGGCATCGCATCTGTGGGCGTGCGCCCCTACGTCTGTGTCGGTTCTTTTTTCCATCCGCTACCCGCCTTGCTTCTTTGTTAATTGAATACTG
>JAHDIA010000186.1 GCA_020631035.1 Chitinophagales bacterium
AGAGACAAGGCATGCCTTGTCTGTACGGAAAAAATGGCAGGGGAATTATAATTGCATAGGGGGATGGAGAGACAAGGCATGCCTTGTCTGTACGGAAAAAATGGCAGGGGAATTATAATTGCCTGGGGGTATGTGGAGACAAGGCATGCCTTGTCTGTACGGAAAAAATGGCAGGCATTTAAGAAGTAGGGCGTGAAGCGGATGGAGATAAGAGCCGATGAAAGCCAGAGAGAGCCGATGCCTACGCCCGATTGTAGCGGTTACCATGTAAAAGCGGAAAGCGGGGAGACACAATGCAAACGGAGCCTTAAATGTTCCGTTCAAAAAATAGGAGCAATTTTTGTGTTTTATTTGAGTCATTGTATTATTCTATCGTCTTTATAAGAAAATGACGATGTTCTACATTCTATTGAATTACTGTTTATCTTGGGATTTATACTGGGACGAACAATCAACCAAGCGAGATGCAGAAAACATTTACAAGCTTTGTATTATTATTGTTGACCTTAGGAGCAATGTGTCAGGAAAGTCAGAAGCTTTTGAAGGAAGCCATTGCTTTTCAAGACAACAATCAATTTGAAAAAGCGATACCTTTATACCGAGAAGTATTGATGTATGATAATTTGGTAGATGCCAAAAAGGGCTTGGCCCGTTGTTATCGAGAAGTAAAAGATTTTAATAAGGCTGAATACTGGTACAAAGTATTGCTAAATATCAATCCTGGCGAAACGGCTTATGTTTTTCATTATGCACAAATGTTGCAAAACAATGGAAAATGTGATGAAGCAAAAGAGTGGTTTTTAAAATATGCCAAAGAGGATCCAAGGGGTTTTGACTTTGTAGAAGCCTGTGAAGATGTAAATAAGTTTACCGAAAATGAGGACAATTATGCTTTGTATGAAATGCCTTTTAATACAGAACAGGCAGAATTTGGGCCGATGTATTTAAGAGATGGTTTGGTGTATACTGGTGGTGGTTTGGCAGATAGTAAAAATGGTCAGTTTACAGATTTGTATTTTACTCAAAGATTGCCTGATTACTCCTATACACCTTCTGTAAAATTGAAAGGAAAAGTCAACAGTAATTTTCATGATGGTCCTGCTTGTTTTAATGCGGAAGGGACGGAGATTTGGTTTACTCGCACAAGTAATCAGACTTCAAAAGATAGAAATACAGGAGAACAGAAAAGAAATTTGCGCATTTTGTATGCCGAGGCTACTGGCGAAAATCGTTGGGGAGAGCCTCAAGAATTTCCGCACAATAATGCGATGTATTCGATGGCTCATCCGAGTTTATCTATAGATGGAAGTGCGTTGTTTTTTGTCTCTGACAAACCCGATGGTTATGGCGGGACAGATATATATGTGTCTTACAAACGTGACAGTACTTGGAGTCCTCCTTTGAACTTGGGTCCCTCTATCAATACCTTGGGTAATGAATTGTTTCCTTTTTTGCATCATGATGGCACCTTGTATTTTGCCTCTAATGGTCATGCGGGAATGGGTGGTTTAGACATTTTTACTGCAAGCTACAAAGATGGCAAATGGAGTAAACCTAAGAATATGGGTTCACCTATCAATTCGACTGGAGACGATTTTACAATCATATTGGATTATGATAAAAGTTCTGGTTATTTTGCCTCTAATCGCTATGGTAGCAAAGGTGGAGATGATGTATATTATTTTGAGTTAAAAGATAGAAAAATTGTGGCGACTCCCCCTAGTGATCCTTTGGTTTCTACAACCAAAGCCATTCTACCTGGTATTCCATTGGATAGAGAGTTGGGCTTGAATGCCATTAAATTTGCTCCTCAAAAAGCCAGTTTAAATGCCAATGCTTATAAGGAACTGAGTAAAGTGATAGATTATTTGGACCGCAATCCAGGGAGTCGCATTATTGTAGAAGCACATACCGATTCTAGAGAGACATCTCTATTTAATCAAAACATTTCACAAGAAAGAGCCAACAATATTAAAGAATATTTATTGGCGCACAATATTTCAGAAGATCGAGTTAATGCCATTGGTTATGGGGAAACGCAGTTGCTCAACCACTGTGCTGAAGGAGTACGCTGCTCAGAGATAGAACATGCTGAAAATGAACGAATTATAATTAAATTAGATACCAATATTCCCGATGTAGAAAAATATGGTGATGAACCAGATGATTCTGAATTTTTGGATTTTGGTGTGATGTATGAACAGGATGAGATTGCCTTAAATGAACAAAGAAAAAGAAGAGAACGCAAAGAGCGTAATAAAAAAACAGACAAAGAAGATAAAGCAAGTAAGAAGGAACAGAAACAAAAAGAGAAGAAATATAAGAAAGAACAAGAAATTCCCAATACTCGTAGAAATAGGGAATCTGAGGTTTCTACAGAAAGCAATAAAAAAGAACGCAAAGACAAAGAAAACAATAAAAAAGAACGCAAAGACAAAGTGGCTGACATTCCTAAACTTGAAAGAAAAGAAAAGGTCGATATTGCAGTCCCACAATTTAATATGACAGATCGTAACAATGGTATTACCTTTAGGGTTCATACTGGTCCTTATAGAGAGATTAGTGTTGATTTACAAAAGGTCATTCAGGATTTGAGGGCAAGTTCTAAAATTGAATTAAAAGGTGCAAAAGAGATCATTGTGCTGGGTGTTTTTCCAACCATTGCTGATGCGGAAAAAGTGAGGGATTATATTAAAAAGAATGGATTTAATAAAACCAAGATTGTTGTATACAATGAGGGTATTGCCACAAAAGAGAATTATGAATCGTTGAGGAAGAAGGGGTTTAATTGAAAATTCAAGATTGTGAGTTGTGGTCTACCAAATATTTAATAAAATAATAACGCATGAGTATTAGATTGCCATTGTTTCCATTGAGCATTGTGAGTTTTCCTGGGGAGCCTGTCAACTTGCACATTTTTGAGCCAAGGTATAAACAGCTCATCAATGAGTGTTGGGCAGAACAGAAGACATTTGGTCTTCCCCCTTTTATAGACAATCGTGTTATGGACTATGGAACTGAGATGAAAATATTGGAAATTAGCAAACGTTATCCCGATGGAGAAATGGATATTAAAACGCTTGGTTTGCGTACTTTTAAACTGGTTAATTTTCACAAAACTGTTCCTGACAAACTTTATTCAATAGGTGAAGTGGTTTTTCATAAAGATGAAGAAAATATAGACCCCAACATTCAAAAAGAATTGAAAATCAAAATGACGAAGTTGTTTGGACATTTGGGGATCAAAAAAGAATTGAAAGATGTACAAAGTTTTGCCATAGCACACTATATTGGTTTATCTCTTATTGAGCAGTACAATTTATTGACTATTAGCAGTGAGCAAGACCGCCAAGTTTTGATTTTGCGTCATTTAGAAAAGATTATTCCCGTCATTATCCGAGCGCAAAAAATTAGGGAACAAATTAAAATGAACGGGCATTTTAAAAACTTTCCCAAGCTGGATTTTTAGTTTTGAGGCATAGCTCTTCCATTAATCAAAGCTTTTAGCTTGAAAATATACATTTAGTTGTGTTTGAGTATTTTGTTAAATACTAGTGATGATGATGTGCTTGAATGGGCAAACCTGCTGCTTTCCAAGCAGTGATGCCTCCTTTCAAGTCGTAGACCTCATTGAAACCCGCTGCTTTCAATTTTTCTGTTGCCTCTCCACTTCGTCCACCACTTGCACAGTACAACATAATGGGCTGATTTTTGTCCATAGAGGGTATAATTCGGTCAAGGACACCTGCATTAAAATCTACATTTCTGGCACCAGCAATGGGTCCAACGGAATGCAATTCGCCATGTGTTCTCAAGTCCAAGACCAATTCATTGGACAAAGCATCCATTTTTTGTTTAAATGCTTGAGCATCTAGTAAGCTAGTATCTTTTTTAACTGTTGCAGCTCCGCCTCCACTTTGACAAGCAGCCAAACCCACAATCATTGCAAGGGCCAAGCAGATATTATAAAAATATTTCATTTACATATATATTTAATATATTCAATTTTTCATTTAAATTACAGAGTATTTAAAGCCTAAATATACCCAAGAAAAATCAATGATTCCAAGATTGCTCAATAATTCTCTTCGGCTGTTTTTAATACTCCACTTTTGTAGTACCATTCCATGCGATCTTGCATCACCATTTGTACTTCTTTTTTAAATATCTCCATTCCTTCCACTTCAAACTTTTCGGGACAATAAGGTCCATCACAAAAGGTATGTACTGTCCCAGGTCGGATAAAATAGGAATTACCAGGCAAAATTTCATAGGAATTGACACAACTGATAACGGCAATGGGTACTCCCGTTGCCAAACTCAACTCAAAAGCTCCCCTTCTAAAATCTTTTAGCAATTCTGGCCCATTGTTGCGTGTTCCTTCAGGATAAATGATCAATGAATCTCCTTTATCCAAAGCTGCTTTCATATCTCGCATTGAACGTTCTCGGTCATTTTTGTCAGAACGATTGACAGGAACATACAAATGCTTTACAGCATATCCAAATATGGGATAGCTTAATATTTCTGCTTTGGCTAAAAATTTGGTTCCTATGGGTGTTTGTGCAATTGCCAGTAAAGGGTCGAGATTGGAAGTATGATTGAATACATAAATATATTGTTGATTGAAATCAAATTTATGGCTTCCATCTTGTTTGATCTTTACTCCAAATAAAAAAAGTGCTGTACTAAACGCTATTTTTATAATAGCTGCAGCCATTTTACTGGCACCTATAAGAATACACAATACAAAAAAAGGAAAGAAGAACAACAGCAAGCACAAAAAACTCACTGAGCCCCAAAAACTCCATATAATTCTAAAAAGAGACATTTTTACATCGTTTGATTATTGTACTTTTTTACAGTTTCACCACTTCAAAAGCAGTTTTAATACTTTCTTTGAAAGCTTGGGAAGCTGTTTCCAAAACCTCATTTGAATGTGCTTCTGAAACAAATCCCACTTCATAACCAGATGGCCCTATATAAATACCTTTTTGTAGTAACTGTTGATGAATTTCTTTAAAATAATCCATTTTTTTGGCATCAATTTGGTCTGCTCTCGAAATACGATCACTAGAAAAGGCCATCCAAAAGATGGAACCTATCTGAATTAAACGCAATGGATAGCCACCTTTTTCACAAAAGTCGTTTAAATCTTTGGTGAAGTCAACAGTTTTTTTGCAAATGTCTGAATAAAATCCAGGCTTTAAGCATTCTTTGATTTGAGCAGCACCTGCTGCCATTGCTACTGGATTAGCAGACAAAGTTCCTGCTTGGTATACTGGACCTTCGGGAGCGACATAACTCATAATTTCTTTGCTTGCCCCAAAAGCACCTACTGGCATTCCACCTCCTACAATTTTCCCATAAGTCAATATATCTGGGGTAATATTGTAGTAGCCTGCTGCTCCTTCAAAACCCACTCTAAAGCCAGAAATGACCTCATCAAAAATCAAAAGGCTTTGATATTGAGTACACAATTCTCTTAAAAATGTCAAAAATGGCTTATCCTGAATCAATAAACCATTGTTTGCTGGAATTGGTTCTATAATCACACAAGCGATGTCCTCTTTGTGTTGCTCAAATGCCTTTTGCAAGGCATCTTTATCGTTTAGTGGCAATACAATGGTTTCTTTGGCAAATGCTTCAGGTACTCCTGCTGAAGAGGACACCCCAAAAGTAGCCAATCCTGAACCTGCTTTGACCAATAAATGGTCTACATGACCGTGATAGCACCCTTCAAATTTTATGATTTTGCTTTTGCCTGTTACTCCTCTAGCCAAGCGCACTGCCGACATTACCGCTTCTGTTCCAGAACTCACAAAACGAATCTTTTCAACAAAACGGTTGTTTTCGATAATCAGTTGCGCCAATTCGAGAGAATGGTGACTAGGGGCACCAAATGAAGTGCCCAACTGTACTGCTTCCATTATGGCTTTTAGAACTTTTGGATGAGCGTGTCCTAAAATAAGTGGCCCCCAAGAACAACAAAAATCGATGTATTTGTTTTTGTCAACATCCCAAATATAAGGACCTTCCCCTTTCTCTATAAAAAGTGGTGTACCATAAACAGAACGAAAAGCCCTAACTGGTGAGTTGACTCCACCAGGAAAAAGGGTTTCAGCTAATGCATATAAGTCGGTTGATTTTTTATATTCCACTAATTTTATGTTTTATTTTAAATGAATGATTCTCAAAAACTTAGCTCAAAAGTAAGCGAAAATTAATCAAAAACTTTCTCAAAATAAACAAAAAATGAAACCTTTTCTCAATTCTTACGTATATAAGGACACCTAACTTTTTTTTTTAAAACAACTTTATTATGGAAAAGTATCAAATAGCCAAGCAATCCATTTCGCACTTTATAGAGATGTGTGAATCACAAGTGCTCACAGAAGAGCAACAGACTCAACTTTTTGGTGGTAAACTCCACAAAAAGAAAGGCAGTCTATCTTATTCATTTTCAGATGACCTTCCCCCCGATCAATTTAATGATGGAGATACTCTTTTTTCCATCAATGATGGTACTAATCTCGACGAACGAGATGATGACGAGGTTTCGTTGTCTAGTAATCTCCTCCCTCGTGGTGAAAAAGGTGATGCTTAAACATCACTTTCATTAATTAATGAAATAATTTATTGTAAAATATTAATAACCTAACCTAAAAATGGACATTTTATAGGTCCAACATACTAATGCTATGAAAAATATCAAATACTTTAAAGACGAAGATGGTTTGACTATATTATCAAACCAAGAACAAGAAAATTTAGTGGGTGGCAAATGGGCCGAGTGGTTTGATCAAATGCACTCAATGGTTTCTGATCCAGGAGATCTTCCTGCTGATCAATGCCCAGACGCTGACGAAGTAAGTAAAGGCGAAATGGTTATACACATTTTAGAAGATTGTGTTGACCTTATTGGTGACTTTTTCAATAGTATTCGCCGTGGATGATAATAAATCAAGCTAAGGCGTATAGGCTTTAGCTTAATTTATTTTAATTTAGCTGATTGTTTTTTTGAATTTAACAAGTAAAAAGAATTAAGTCTTCTTCTTACTTGAATTTATTCTCATACTTTCAAGCCAAATTTTATTATCAGAGTTGATTAATCAAGTTAAGATGTACTTGTTATTAGAATAGGCATGGTATTTTCTATACTATTATTTCTAACGACAATTTTCGTCTGTAATTTTTGATTATTCTACATAACTTTAATGTCTAAACCTTTCAATAAGGCATTGGACAGTCCATTTACTGGATAATGGGAATAGTCTACATAGTGTGTCAAGATATTCCATATAAAGTTATACAAGATTAATAAAAGTGCCCCCCTCACTTTTATCTTGTTATCTTGTGCGTATTGATTTGTTTGTTATACCTATCTAAAATTGTAATCCCATTTGCTACTCTCTTCTTTGTTTACATTTTTTTTACTAATATAAGCTAAATGTAATGGGCATTCCGAAAAATCAATATAAAATAAACATTGGGCATTTATTTGTCGCCTTAACTCTCCTATTACTAATACCTTTCTCTTATATTCATTCCAATAACACAAAAATTGATAGCTTACACAATGAATTAGAAAAGTTTAAAAAACTTAATGATGTTTCTAGTGTAGGTTATACTCTTGATAAGATTGCCAAAGTATATAACAAACAAGGCAATCAGACTAAAGCTATCCAATATTTAAACGAAAGTTTGGATATTGCACAGAAAACAAAAGATAAAAAATTAGAACAATTGGTCTATTTTCATTTGGGTTTTGTTTATAATCAAATGAATGAATACTCAAAAGCTTTGTATTACTATACGACCTATTCTAATATTAGCAAATCTGAAAACGATGTAAAAAACTTAGTAAAAAGTAAAATTAAGATTGCTAACGTTCATACAACACTGGGAGATTATGAACGTTCTTATGAACTTTTGCTAGCATTACTCCACGAAATTGATCAAGAAAAAGATTCGGATCAAATAGGTTACATTTATTACGAATTGGGTTCAACTTTCTTTTATCAAGAAAATTACAATGAGGCACTTAGGTATTATTCTATGGCCAAAGATTTATTTAAAGAAGCCAATAATTTGACTTCTTTATACAATAGTTTAGGTGGATTGGGAAGTGTTTATAGTGCAATGGAAAGATATGAAGAAGCACTAGCGAAACACTCTGAATCTTTAAACTTGGCTCAAGAACTTGGGTATTCTTATGGCATTGCCAATGCTTCCTACAATGTAGCCAATGCCAATCTTTCACTTGGCAATTATGTAACTGCTGAACAATATTTTCACCAAGCCAGAGAGTTGATGCAACAAAACAACCACAATGTTGGGTTGTTTTATGCTACAGCAGGCTTGGGGAAACTTAATTTAAGACGTCAGCAACCTGAAAAAGCGGTCAGTTTGTTAGAAGAGGCTCTCACCTTGGCACAAAAAACTGGTAGCAATTCTCATTTAATCAAAATATATGAAGAAGCTGCCAATGCTCATTACCAATCAGGTAATGTTGATCTAGCATTTCAATACATCAAGGAACACAATAAGATAAAAGATAAGTTGGTAAATGAGGAGACTGCCAAAAATATGGCCAATACCAAAGCAAGGTACGAAATACAAAAGGCTGAAAAGGATGCCAAGATTGCCATTCTGAAAAAAGATGCCCAAATTAATACCATGTATTTGTGGGGAGGCTTGGTTGCTACAATTTTATTACTCATTATTTCGGCTTTGTTCTATAGTCGATATTTGCTACAAACCAAAAGCAATAAGATGCTTGCTCAAAAGAACAAGGAAATTGAGCAGCAAAATCAAAAACTTATTACTTCCAATAAAGCATTGGAGCAATTTGCTTACATTGCTTCCCACGACTTGAAGGAACCCCTTCGTACCATCAGTTGTTTTTCTAGTTTGCTACAAAAAAGATACATTACTCAAATGGATGAATCTGCTCAAGAATATTTTGAGTACATCATCAATTCGGTTAGAAGAATGTATAATTTATTGGATGACATTATGAGTTATTCTAAAATCAAAGATGGAGAAATAGAAGAAGATGTTGTAGACATCAATGAAATTGTCAATACAGTTGTTCAAAACTTGAAAGTAGAAATTGACAAAACCAATGCAAATGTTCAAATAGAAAATATTTTACCTGAAATCAATGCAAATGAAACGCAAATGATTCAGCTCTTCCAAAATTTGATTTCTAATGCCATTAAATTTAGAAATGGTAAAACTCCACAAATCAATATTGGTTGTTCTAATGATGATGAAGCGCAAAATTTTGTATTCAAGGTGCAAGACAATGGCATTGGCATTTCTCCAGAATACCACGAAAAAATATTTGACGTCTTTAAACGACTTAATCCTCGCCAAAAATTTGAAGGCAATGGTGTTGGTTTGGCTATTTGCAACAAAATTGTGGAACAAATGGATGGCAAAATTTGGATAGACTCTGCTGAAGGAGAAGGTAGCACCTTTTTCTTTAGCATCCCAAAAAGTCGACTTAATTAACTTAAACCCCAAATGGGGCAACATCATTCTTAATTATTAATTTAACCCTTACACCCGAGCTTGGAAACAAATAACAAAATTGTTTCCGAGCTTTTTTTTATAATATAAATTTAAGATTTAAGATTCCTTTGTGGTTTGCCTAGTGGCTTAAATCATAAATCCTTGACAGTTTAAACTTCGTCTTTTTCTGTTCTTCTGTGTTGAAGAACCCCTTCTTTAGCTAAGGCTAAAGTCGGGAACCTTCGCCTTGAATAAACAAAAAAACACTTTGTTTATCCTATCAATTACTTATGAATCAAACCACTAGTTCTTTCTTTTAC
>JAHDIA010000187.1:0-2149 GCA_020631035.1 Chitinophagales bacterium
ACTGTACCTAACGACCCTAAATATACCCAACAGTGGGGCTTAGAACAAATCAATGCGCCTCAAGCTTGGGATTTGACAACGGGCAATAATGAAGTAGTGGTTGGGCTCTTGGATACAGGTTTAGACTGGCAACACCTCGACTTAGCCGAAAACGTCTGGCAAAATCTAGGAGAAGATTTGGATGGAGACGGCAAGGTCCTAGAATGGACAGGCAGTCAATGGATATTTGATCCAGGTGACATAGACGGAATTGACTCCGACAACAATGGCTATCCTGATGATTTTATTGGTTGGGACTTTGTGAACAACGACAACAATCCCTACGACGACAATGGACACGGAACCCACGTTGGAGGAATTATTGCTGCCAAAGGAAACAATGGCATTGGTGGGAGTGGTGTCAATTGGAATGCCCAATTAATGATCCTCAAGTTTATGGACAATTTTGGAAGTGGTGACGAAGTAGACGCCGCCCAGGCACTCGAATACGCCATTGCCAATGGAGCACAAATTACCAACAATAGTTGGGGTGCTTTTTCATTGGATCAACCCGAACTATTGTATAATTTAATCTCACTTGCCAACGACAACAATCAACTTTTTGTCGCAGCAGCAGGCAATACCGTAGGAGGTATGGACAATGATGTCATTGCTCAATTTCCTGCCTCACTAGATTTACCCAACATCATATCTGTAGCAGCTATAGACTCTACGGATAATCTGGCATATTTTTCACATTATGGACAAAATACGGTTGATCTAGCGGCACCAGGACAAGCGATTTACAGCACTCTACCAGGTGGCAATTATGGATACAAACAAGGAACCTCTATGGCTGCTCCTTATGTAACAGGTGCTTTGTCTTTGATGATGTCTCGTTGTAATAAAATGGCAAGCTCCACTTTAAAAAACATCTTATTGACAACAGGGCAACCTCTACTTAGCCTTAGTCAAAAATGTTTGAGTGGAGCTAGACTGGATTTGGAAAAAGCAGTAACACAAACCGCCTTGCAAATTGAAGATAGCTTAGAAGTGACCACAAATGGATTGGCACTAATGGCTTGGGATAACCAAATTGACGCCAATGCTTCCTATACTTGGGATTTTGGAGATGGCAATTCCTCCAATGAGCCAATTGCAACACATATTTATACCAGTGGAGGAACCTACAATCTTTGTCTCAATTATGAAAGCATTTGTCCTACAGCTCCAATGTGTACCACACTTACGGTTTCAGGTAGTGGATCTTGTTTGGCACAAGACTCTATGGAATTGGTCAAATTTTACCACACCACCGATGGCGATAACTGGACCAATTCTTGGGACTTGACGCAGCCTGTGTCTACTTGGTTCGGAGTGACCCTTATAAATGGAGCTTGTGATGTTCGTAAATTAGAACTACCCAGTAACAATCTATCGGGCAATTTGGCTAATTTGAATTTAAGTAAGTTATTTGTGCTCGTTTTAGACGAAAATAATTTAAGTGGCGAATTACCCGATTTCTCAACCTTGCCCGAATTGGAATTGCTGAGATTGGGATGGAATGATTTTACAGGGGAAATACCTAGCTTTTCAAACAATACTTTGATTAAACATGTTTTTCTTAACCACAATGCATTGACAGGCAAAGTCCCCATATTTAATTTACCGAATTTAAAAAACCTATACCTCAATGTCAATCAACTGAGAGGAACCATTGGTGATTTGACAGGTATTCCCAATCTCGAATATTTGCATCTTGCCAACAATGATCTGTATGGGCTAATCCCAAGTTTTAGTAATTTTGCTGCTTTGAGAGTCGTCAATTTACAAGGAAATGAATTGGAAGGTGCATTGCCCGATTTAGAAATGATTCCTACACTAGAGGAAGTAAGACTCAACAACAATTTACTAAGTGGGGAGGTCCGAGATTTATCTGCTTTGTCCAATCTACAAACTTACCACATTCACGACAACGAATTTACTTTTGAAGGAATCACGCCCAATTTAGGATTGGTAGATTTTCGTTACAATGCACAAGACACCATTGAGCTACATTGGGACGCTTCGGCACTCTGGGTCGAAACAGGAGGAAACATTGTCAACAATACTTATCAATGGTACCAAGACGGAAATCTCGTAGCGACCAATCTAGGAGATAGTTTGTATA
>JAHDIA010000187.1:2249-5852 GCA_020631035.1 Chitinophagales bacterium
CAATGGTACCAAGACGGAAATCTCGTAGCGACCAATCTAGGAGATAGTTTGTATATTCCTAGCATACAAGGAGATTACCACTGCATTGTCAGCAATAATTTAATTACCAATCCAAGCGATTCTTATAAAAACCTAAAACTGTATTCCGAAACTCTTAACTATACGCCAGGGCAAAGTTGTACCCATTACGACTCGCTTGCTCTGGTGGCAATTTACAATGCTTTGAATGGACCTAATTGGTATTACAATACTTCGCCAGCATCGGCAATTCCCAATGCAGGAAATGTTTGGCTAAATGGTCCAATTGATACTTGGCATGGAGTTGTAATGGATACTCAAAACTGTAGAATCAATAGATTACAGCTAGAACGTTTAGGTTTGTCTGGGAGCATTCCAAACGAAATTAGATATTTAGATGAGTTGGAAACATTAAGAATGTTTAATAACTATCTAGATAGTTTACCCGATGTAATAGCTCAGCTTGAAAGTTTAAAGACATTAAGTACTGGAGATAATCAGTTGGAATACATAAGTCCCTTGATTGGAAACCTTAAGAACTTAAGTTATTTGCATATTCGAGGTGAACAACATACCTATGAATACTTACCAAGTAATATTGCTAACCTCCGAAACTTAAAAGAGTTACATATTGGTTGTCCTAATTTAAAAGAATTACCTTTTGCTATTGGCAATCTAAGTAAATTGGAACATTTTTATTTGACCTATGGACAAATTGTAGAATTGCCATTGAGCTTTGAGTTGTTAACCAATCTAAGATTCCTAAACATTACCGAAACTAAGTTAAATATTGTTCCGAAAGAAATTACGGAATTACCCAATCTGGAACACTTAACTTTGGGGAATAATGAAATAAGTGCTTTTTCTACAGAGATACTTAAATTAAGTACCTTGAAAAGTCTTAGTCTTAATGACAATCACATTACTTCTATACCTGAATCTATCACACAATTATCCGATTTAGAAGTTTTTCAAGTAGCTTCTTGTCCATTGAAAAATTTGCCTTCCAATATTGGTGAACTAATAAAATTAAAATGGATAGATGTGCAATCTTGTGAATTAGATTCTTTACCACAATCTATTGCAAATTTGAACAACTTAACCTTGTTGGCAGTTAGTCAAAACAATCTTACAAATGAGATTTTGGATTTTGTTTCACCAAATTATCATTTTTCTTGTGGAGGAAACGATATGAATTTTGATGGCTTTGAAGGTTTTGTTCCTAATCATATGCATTTAACAAGTTTGATTTACAATAATCAAAATAATTTGTCAATGAAGAGAGTCAATGATGTCTTATTTGTAGAAGCAGGTGGAACCATTGGCAACAATACCTATAATTGGTATGAAGGGGTAAATTATGATAGTGGAACATTGGTATATACTGCTATTGGAGACAGCACTTTTACCCCTATTACAGAAGGGAATTACTGGTCCGAAATTACCAATGCAATTGTAACCAATCCTGATGACGTTGGTGGAAACCTCATACTCCGTACCGACATCACGCCCTACACTCCTGGTGCCTGTTCCGCCAACCAACTCAATCTCGGCAATACCCAAAGCATCACCTGCGAAGACAGCATACTACTCGACGGAGGACTCCGCAATATGAAATACTACATTTGGGACTACGAAGGGCGAGTCGTCGGAACCGATACCACACTCTGGGCAAATGCCCCAGGTCGTTACATACTAACCATCGTAGACCAATGCGACAACATCGCCATAGACACAATTGAAATTACCCAAACTGCCGATTGCGTTTGGCCAGGGGATTTCAACAACGACAACATTGCGAACCACTACGACCTACTCGCTTGGGGACTTGCCAAGGGAGCGAGTGGGGGAGGGCGTAGCAATACCGACACCGACTGGTACGGACACACCGCTCCCAACTGGGCAGCCAATTTCCCTGACGGAACCAACTACAAACACACCGATGCCAATGGTGACGGACTAGTCAACGACAGTGATAAATTAGCCATATATAAAAACTACAACAAAATACACGGTTCTGTCAATAACCCCAACAATACCATTGGAACTTATTCGATAGATGCCACTGCAAACAACCTATCCATTCTCAACGACAGCACTAGCATTTTGACCATAGATGTTGCACTCAATGGAGGTTCACCTAATTTTTATGGGACAGCCTTTACGGTCTCCTACTTCGGTAGCAACAAAGAGGTCAACGATGTTTGGTTTGAATTTGACGATGCTTGGGTAGGAACCGAAGGCAATGATGTCGAAGTATTGTATCAACACGACCCCGCCAACAAAGAAATTGACATTGCCATTACCCGCAACAATCAAACACCAGTTGTAGGAAGTGGACAGTTGGGTAAAGTCATAGTTGTAGAAGACGATGTAGATGCAGCCGATGATTCACTCCTAGTATTTGCCACCAGTGTCAAAGGGGCGATTCTAAACGATCATTTGGGAATAGAAATTCCGCTAACAAGCAGCAGCACTTCACAATCTTTAAGCAATCCATTCTATGGACGAATCGCCTTCAATGCCAAAGTCTTGCTCGAAGGTGCTTACATTTACAATGGAATGATGGAGCCTAGATTGGGCAATCTCATTCCACTCAATCAACCCTACAATATTGCACCTTACAATTACTTTGGTAGCGAAACCCTAAACAGTATACCCAACAATATGATTGATTGGGTACTAGTGGAGGCTCGTAGTGGCGTTCCCAATACTGCTATTCGCAATACCACCACCGTCGAACGCAAGGCAGCCATACTAATGAGTGATGGGCGCATACTCAGTACCAATGGACTAAGCACCCTGAGTTTTGACAATTTAAATGAGGGACAAGCGTATTACTTTGTCATTCGTCACCGCAATCACCTAGACATTATGAGTAGCATTCCTATAATTGCCAATCACAATATTCAATATGATTTTAGCACTAGTACCAATCAAGCATTGGGCGCCAATCAACAAAAGTTAAGCAGCGATGATTACGCCTTAATGTTTTCAGGAGATTACAATCAAGATGGCAGTATTCAAACAACAGACTTTGACCAATGGAAAGAGATTCCTGCACTGCTCAATGTCTACAGCAAACAAGATGGAACGCTCGACGGAATCATTCAAACAACTGATTACAATATATGGTATCCCAATCGCTCTATTTTGGGCATTGGAGAAATAGACTACTAAGAAAAAGAAAGGTGTCACCTTTAAATTATTAATTAATTCAAACATAACTGGGAAAGTACCTCATTGATGCTTTGAGTTTTGCTGTAATTATTATTCAATGGGTACTTTGATATGCATATAACCCGATTGCCGTACCCTTCCCAAGTGGTACGGCATTTTTATTAAATTTATTTTTTGAACGGAACGCTACTTTTCCAAACGAAGGCGACTCCCCGCTTTCCATTTCTATGGTGGTGGCTTTACCCCAATATATTACATTCCCTCAGTACAGACAAGGCATGCCTTGTCTCCACAAAACACTAGGCATCACAAAACACCACCATATCCACTACAATCGGGCGTAGGCATCGTACCGATTTATCGGTATCGTTTCTATCCTCCATCCGCTACACGCCAAACTTCTAA
>JAHDIA010000187.1:5862-9787 GCA_020631035.1 Chitinophagales bacterium
AAATGCCTCTCATTTAGATGCCTGGCATTTTTAAAATGCCTCGCATCTTTACAGAAAATCTGTATCAATCTGCTTAACCAATTCACAACTTACAACTTACAATTAAAATAGCGTCGGACGAGCGGATAGATGAAATCTACGACGCAGCCCAAAACATGCGTTGGCTAACCTGACCACAACGCAGCCATGAAAGATGCACGCTGCACAAAAAGAATGGAAAAATTGTTAATTACTTTTTAAATTTTATTTTTGATATAAATCATTGATAATCATTTATTTAAAATTTTATTTTTATTTATATGCTCTTTTGTTGATTGTTTGGTATGCATAATTGTGCATTTTTTGAGCCTGTAATCTCCTCTAATTTTGTGTATAATTCAACAGCATTATTAACACAAAACTCAAAAAATGACCACACACATTCAACAGCTTTTTGCATTATGCACCATTATAGCAATGACCTTTTGCAACACTCAATGGGTTTTTGCCCAAAAAGATTTTAAAGAAGAAGGTCGTTATTTTAACGCCTCCATTGGTTTGGGTAATTCTATTATGGGAGATAGCGAAAGCGCAACTCCTGGCATCCTCATCAACTTTGAAAGAAGAGGCGTGTTGGGTTCCAATGTATTTGGATTCGATTTAGGTTTACAACGCTTTTTTGTTACAGGAATGTACTTCAATTACCAGAAAGCCAATTTTACAGATGTCGCTTGGTTTGGTGATTACGACATTACTCTTATTGGATTCGGTGCAAGGATTGGATTCGATGTTTTTGAAATCATCGAAGAGGTATCAGACAATGATTTTTCCATTGAAAACCTAGAAGTTTATCCTGGGATACAATGGGGATACACCATCTGGGCAACAGATTTTGATTGGGCAGGTGTAGGGGCATTTAAGCCTTGTGCGTACTTAGCAGCGCGCTACTATTTGAACGACAATATTGGCGCACAATTGGAACTAGGAAGAACAGCCTTTACCACCTTTAATGTAGGTGCCACTTTTAGATTTTAAATTCACAATTCCCTTATTACTTAAAAGCAAAACTCAAAACAATGTTTAAACACATTCTGAAGTGTTTGTTGTTGCTCATTTGTATGACAACAATGGCACAAAACCCTGAAGCAGAAATCAACGCCATTTTACAAAAATTAGATCAGGGAGAATCTGCCGAAAATATGCTCATAAACTTGGGTGACATCAATTTTAAAACAGGAGATTACACCTTGGAACCCATCGCTCAATCCTATTTGGACAAGGTGGTACAACTCCTACAAATTGCTCCCAATATAGATTTGCAAATCAAAGGACATGCCGATGCTTCTGGTAGTGCGAGTATCAACAATGAACTAGCCATCAACCGAGCCTCAAGTGTACAACAATACCTCTATAGCCAAGGTATTGCCAATGAGAGAATGAAATCCATTGGCTATGGTAGTGCCTATCCCGTTGCCGACAATGACACCAAAGAAGGTAGAGCCAAAAACCGTCGGGTTGAATTAGAAGTCATCAAAAAAGAAGCAGTCGAAACCATACAAGACATCATTGTGTTGAGAGATGGTAGCCGCATAGGAGCCATCATCATCAGCTACGACGATAAGCAGGTAGAGTACAAACAATTTTCTAGCCCCAAAGTATACATTATTGAAGCCAGCAAGGTCAAAGAACTCATTTTTGCCAGTGGTAAAAAAGTAGAGTATGAATTTGCAGTAATGCCTGACCCAATACCTGAGCCTGAAAAACCAAAGAGAAAGAAACAATCAGGGAAAATAAAGTTTTTACAAGCATCTAATTATATAGACAATGACTTTCGCAATTGGCATTTTGGAGTGGGCTTGCCTTCCAATTTAGGTCCTACATTCAAAGATGCTTCCCCACAAATCATTACGCCACCATTGGTCTTGGCTTATGAAAGAGGCATTTCAGACAAAGTGGGCTGGGGAATTGAAGCAGGCACCTATTTGAGACGCCACAAACAACTCAAAGAATTTTATCAATACTACACCCTTGGCTTGCGCTTGATGTACCATTTCAATATTGAGCACATCAATGAAAACTTAGATCCCTATTTTGGAGCATCGCTTAATTATCGAGCAGTTAGGGTGAGTTCTCCGAATCACGAAAGTTGTACTGGAAGTGGTTTTTTCAACAAAAGTGCTTTTACCTATTATCAAGACGATTTTGATGCCAATATTTTCGCAGGAGTCCGCTACTATACCAGAGAAAATTTTGGGTTCTTTTTTGAGATGGGTGTCAATGGTCCAGCCAATTACAAATTGGGCATCATTAAGTTACTTGACAAATCTGCCAAAAGGCAAAGAAAGGCAGAAAAGGCTGCCGCCAAAGAATTGAAGGTACAAGAAAAAGAAGCAGCCAAAATGCAAAAACAACAAGACAAACAAAATAAGCAAAACTCAAAAAACTCAGACAATGAAAACGAATAATTTATACACATTACTGATACTAGCAATGATGGGCTTAATGGTGACCGCCTGTCAAAAAACATATGAAAAACTAGTTCCTGTGGTAGGAACACCAGGAGGTGGTTTGTTGGCATCCAGTGCCAAGTCTTATACAAGCGACACCTTGGTTTTTGAAACCGATTTGTTTGTGGTCAATCGCATTGGCAATTTTATTGAGAATCTCGAAGAAGAGAATTTTAGCCTAGCATTGGGCAATGCCAGATTGATAGGTGTTGAGGCATTTAGTGCCAATACTTGCGACTCAACCAAAGGAGCTTATTCTGCCGCACTCTTGCTAGATCAAAGCGGAAGTATCAAAAGCACTGATCCCAATGATGCCAGAATTGACGGAGGAATTGCCTTTATCAATGCAATGGGGGGAGAAGACGAAATTGCCTTGGCGTATTTTGAAGGCCCAGGGAGTGGTGCCTCTGCTGTTTTGAGCGATTTTAGCCAAAAGAAAAAAGACCTTAGAAACGACATTGAAACACTAAGCGATGCAGAAGGAGGGGACACTCCCTTGTATAGAGCGATAGTTGAAACCCTAGATTATGTAGATCAAAATGCCTCGAACAACAACAAGGCTGTGGTGGTTTTTACAGATGGTCAAGCAAGTAGCAGCTCTTATTTCAATACCGCCATCAATTCGGCACAAGAAAAAGGCATCAGTATTTATCCCGTTGGACTCAAAGAAGTGAACACCGTGGCACTCTCTGATTTGGCATTTGAAACAGGTGGGGCAATGCTCTTTGCAGACGATGCCATTCAATTGGTATCCCTCTACAGTTCACTCGATGAAATCCTTAATGGTAATTCCCTTTTTTACCGCATTCGTTGGAAGGTAGAACGTGACGGTGGCTATGTTTGGGGCGACAATGATGTGTTGAGTGGCAATGTTAAGGTAGAATTTGGGGAGGGAGTATTGGTGAACATCCCTGTGAGGGTACGATTGTGATTATTCCTTTGCATCTTATTCTGAAGTTGAGACAGAAGTGTTTTGACATTAAATCAGAAAATAAATTTAATACTCTGTAATTTAAATAAATGTATATTTGGGCTAGTAGATTTTTGTTCTATACAAAGAACGCACGGAGTCTGGTCCCGACAGTCGGGACCAAGGCGAGTACGAGATGCAGTATAGGACGAAAAGATGCACACAAAATGTATAGGAATTTACGTTACAGAGTATTTAATAATGCGCTCTAAAATACTATAATCTTCAAGATTTCTTTGTTTCAAAAAGTGGTAAAGTCCAGCTTAGAGTCTGTTTAAATGTTGTTCTTTGTAGTGAAAATAGTGCATTTTAGTGGAATATAATCGGACCGCCAAGCGGGCGCAAAAAACAGACTGAGCTGGCATACCACTGGGCTGGCATACCACTGGGCTGGCATACCACTGGGCTGGCATTCCACTGGGCTGGCATTCCACTGGGCTGGCATACCAGTTATGCAGCGCATAATGAG
>JAHDIA010000188.1 GCA_020631035.1 Chitinophagales bacterium
AAATAATTGAAAACTCAAAATTATGAGTCCCCTAATCTTCAATTTTAAATCTTTAATCTCATTTTTTAATTAAAAATGCTTAAAAGTTCATTCATTCAAAGCTTTGTGGGGACTTTGTACGTAGTATAGAGGGAAAGAACCACAAATAAGCGTATTTTTGTGGCTCTTTGAGCATTATTTTTTGCAAAATTGAAGACTTCATGAAAAAATTATTCCTTTTACTAGGGCTGATCGCCACCTTTTGCGCCTTTGCACCTTCACCTGACCAAAATGTCAAATTTGGTTTGTTAAAATACAGTGGGGGAGGAGACTGGTACTCCAATCGGGAGACATCACTGCCCAATCTCATCAACTTCTGCAACCAAGAATTGGGAATGAACATTGACGCAACTCAAGTAATTGTAGAAGTGGGCAGTATTGATTTGTTCAACATTCCATTTGTACATATGACAGGGCACGGAAATGTGATTTTCTCAGATGAAGAGGCAAAAAATATGCGCAAATACCTCGAAGCAGGTGGCTTTTTACACATAGATGATAATTATGGAATGGACAAGTTTGTTAGAACAGCGATGAAACAAGTCTTTCCTAGCAAAGAGTTTGTCGAATTGCCTTTTTCACATCCCATTTACCACCAAAAATTTAAGTTTTCCAATGGTTTGCCCAAGGTACACGAACACGATGGCAAACCCGCCCAAGGCTTTGGCATTTTTGTAGAGGACCGCTTGGTCTGTTTCTATACTTCTGAATCTGATTTGGGAGATGGTTGGGAAGATGCCGAAGTACACAACGATCCTGAACCTGTACGCCGCAAAGCCCTACAAATGGGAGCCAATATTGTACAGTTTGCCTTTACTCAGTAAAATTATATTCAATGAAAGGTGCAGTTGGACACCTTTTTGTATATTTAAAAAGATGAAAAATATTTATGCATTTGTAATAGTAGGCATTTGCTGCTGTTTTTGGGCTTGTAACAATACGACTTCTGATGGTGGTACAAGTGGAAATGCCACCAAGTCTCAACAAACTACAACAGACAATGGACAGTTGACCAAATTGAGCAAGGCGGAAGTGCTTCAAAAAGGCAAAGAAGGAACACTCAGTATCCTTAGAGCAAAATTCAAAAACCAGTCTGGACAGCCAATGACCCAAGACGAAAGAAAACTGTTCAACAAAGGCGAATTTGGTAAAGATTATTATGTTGATGGACAGGGGAAGGTCAAAGAGGTGAGAGTGCGTCCTGCTACCATCGAAGACAAATTTTTGGAGGTTCGCTTACGAGAATTGTCTAGCAAAGGCTGGAAAAAATACCCAATCATCGACATTGATTGCAATGATTTGGACCGTATAATCGCAGAAGCGGGCAAGCTCGACCAAGAACGCAACAACTATGACCGCCGAAAAGCCATAGATTCTACCAATCAAGTTACCATTATTTCCATTCAAGTTACCATTATTTCCATCATCGAAAAATGTGGAGGCTTTCCCAGTAAATCACAACTGAGCATTCCCCGTTTGAATACCATTTGGCTTTTGTTCCAACATGCCGACCCAAGTGTAAGAGTGTATTACTATGACGCTATGCTGGAAGCGGCAAAAAAAGGCGATTTGGATATGAGCAAAATTGCTTTGATGCAAGACCGCATTATGGTCGGACAGCAAGCCAAGCAAATATTTGGTTCGCAAACAGCCAGTGGCGATTTGTATCCACTCGAAGATCCACACAATGTCAACAAAAGACGCAAAGAATACGGAATGGAACCCATCGAAGAATTTGTCAAAAAATTGGGCATAGATTTTAAGCCCGAAAATTATTTATGATTCCCAAAGATTATTTACTCCAAACCGAACGCCTCTACCTTATACAATACAAAGCCCAAGACCTAGAGCAGTTGTACCAGCTCTTATCTGAGCCTACAACGATGCAGTTTTGGGAAAAGCCTTACGATAGGGCAGGGGCAGAAAATTGGCTCAATCGTCAATTGACAAGTTATAGCGAGAAAGGCTATGGTCGCTACGCCCTCATCGAAAAATCTACAGGACAAATGGTCGGCGATGCAGGTTTGATGTATTCAGAGGTCAACGAACAAATGGAAAATGATTTGGGCTACATCATCCACCATACCCACTGGCGCAAAGGCTTTGGATATGAAGCAGCTAAGGGAATCCTAGAATATGCCACCAACACACTGGCACTCCAACGTATTGTTGCCAATATGCCCCACGATCATACTGCCTCCGAAAAAGTTGCCATAAAATTGGGAATGACAAAAGAGTGTAGCTTTTACAACAAGCGCAATCGAAATATTTTGACGAATCTTTATGTAAGTTGAAACAACCAAACACCAAACATTCACGTCCTAATGAAGTAAAGTGAATTTTGTACCTTTGTGTCTTCAAAAATTTCCAAAGAACAATAAAACAAATACTAGTGGAATGAGGATGGATTATTAATTTGTGTTTTCTCATTCCTCAATAAATTAAACTTTTACATACTATGAAAAAATGGATGATAGCCGCTCTATTTGTGAGCGTTTTTGCTGTGACCTCTTGTGGCGACGATGACGAAGATGAAATGGATGATATGATGACTACTCCAACCGCCACTGAATTATTGACCAATGCCAATGGTTGGACTTTGAGCAGTATCTCTAGTACATTGGACCAAGCAGCTTCGGATAATGAAAACAATAGTGGTATTGATGCCATTGTATTGACGGCCGCTATTGCAGGACTCAATACGCTCGATGCCAATTACGAAAACATTGGCAACTGTCAGTCTGATGATGTCTATACCTTTACAGACACCAACAACATTGGTTGGGACAATGCTGACACACCTTGTTTGGGTGCTAGTGATCTGACCAATAGAGACCTTGGATTACAAAACAATGGTACTTGGGCTTTGTCTGCTGATGAGCAAACCCTAACCACCACCGTAGCTGGACAAATCCATACTTATACTGTCAATACTTTGACAGCGACCAATCTGTCAATTACCGAAACCCAAGCAGTTCAACAATTGGAGAACATTGGAATCAGTGGTGTAGAAGCATCTTATACCTTGAACTTTACTGCCAACTAAAATAAAAAGAACGAAAAGATGAAAATCACAAAAGCGCAGCTCGATTGATCGAGCTGCGCTTTTATGTTTTTTGGGCGAAAACACTCCGCCAATTCATCATTTATAACTCACAATTCATAATTTTTTTCAAGACAAGCGTCCCTTATAATCCTCATACCCAAATTCCCGCAACAACTCAAATTTACCCTCCTTTCGCCAAATCCCAATCGAAGGCAAATTGATGCCATTAAAGGTATTGTTCTTCACCATTGTATAATGCATCATATCCTCAAAAATGAGCTGATCTCCAATTTTAGGGGCTGTATCAAAAGCATAATCTCCCACATAATCACCAGCCAAACACGTCATCCCACCCAAGCGATATTTTGTATCTTCATCCTTAGCCATTTTTGCTCCACGAACTGTCGGAGTATAAGGCATCTCAATACAATCGGGCATATGATTCGCAACAGAGGCATCCAATATAACTGCATAAATGCCGCCACTGTCAAATACATCTACTACCGTTGCCAACAAAAAACCTGTTTGCCAAGCCACTGCACTTCCTGGTTCCAAAATGAGCTGTAGCTTGTACTTTTGTTTAAATGCCTTGAGCAGTTCAATCAAATGTTCCACATCATAGCCCTTACGAGTCATCAAATGCCCACCACCCAAATTGAACCATTGAGCTTGATGCAGCAAGTCGGCATAATTTTCTTCAATTGCTTGGAGGGTACGTTCCAACACATAACTATCGTTTTCACACAAGGCATGAAAATGCAAACCCGTAATACCATCTGGCAATTGATTGCCCAAATCCTTCGCACGAATGCCCAAACGAGAGCCCGCCACACAAGGATTGTATAAATCAATTTCTACCTCCGAATATTCGGGATTGATGCGCAATGCCGCTTTGACATCCTTAGGCAATCTATCTTTAAATCGTTTCCATTGGTTCAAAGAATTAAAGGTGATGTGGCTGGCATAAGTACACATTTGTTCCCATTCAGATTCCAAATAAGCAGGGCAACACAAATGCGCCTTGCTTCCCATTTCTTCTACACACAAACGAGCCTCATTTAATGAACTCGCCGTTGCACCTGACAAATATTTTTTGACAATGTCAAACGTGCCAAACATTGCAAAGCCTTTGAGTGCCAACAAAATGTCAACCCCTGCTTCGTCTTGCACCCTTTGCATTAATCTTAAATTGTCAATCAAAGCTTGCTCTTCTAAGACATAAGCAGGACTGGGAATATCTGTAAAATTGATAGACATAGAATGATTTTTTTTATGAATAGGACGGAATGTTGAGGGCTTCGGACGAAAGGGTGGCCCCGCTATCCGCCATACATGGTATGTGCGTCAATCGGGCGTAGTTTCGCTTCTGTTGGTCCTTCGTCGGTTCTGTTAAAAGTTGATTATTGTTAACTATAAATTTTAATGATTTGACCATTGTCTTTTCCCTCTACACTTCTTACATAGCCATGAATCATTTTGCTCATAGGAATAGGAATGTGTCCAGGAAAATAACTTTGATATTTTTGATAGGCATTTTCTACCACTCCTGTAGAAACAGCATTGATTCTTTTTCCTGCTGGAATTTCAAGGGCTAGTGCTTGAACAAAACTATGTATGCCTCCATTAACCATTGCCGCACTACTTGTTTTTACAACTGGATCATCTGCTAGAATACCTGTGGTTAAAGTGATAGAACCTCCTTCATTTAAATGATTCAAACCAAGCCGTGTTAAATTGACTTGTCCCATTAGTTTGCTTTTGATTCCAATATAAAAATCTTCTTCTGATAATTCGTTAAAATAGCCCCACTTCGCTTCTCCTGCTGCACAAATGATGGCATCCACCTTGCCTACTTTTTCAAAAAGTTGCGCTATAGAAGATGCTTCCTCTATGTTAACTTTATTTTCTTTATCGTTTCTACTAGCACAAATGACTTCATGGTTTTTTGAAAAGTGTTGCACCAAATATTTTCCAATGGTGCCAGAGGCACCCAAAATTAATATTTTCATTTTTTATGTTTTAAGTGAAGCAAATGCTCTTACTGGAAACGTCCCAAAAGCTTCTACTTTGGGAGGAACAGCAGAGAAGGTGAATTCCTTGTCTATTAATAAATGAAGATTGGTAAGGTGTTCAACAATCAATATATTGTGTTTGAGCAAAACACTATGAACAGGTCTGCTATTCTTATTGGTGTTGTCAATATTGTGAGAATCTATACCAACCAAAGCAACTTCTTGTTTTTTTAAATAAACAGCAGCCTCTTCAGATACATAAGGATGATTTTCAAAATAAGCATCGCTTTGCCAATGTTTGGACCAGCCTGTATGAATTAAGACAGCTTTGTGTTTCAATTTTATACCTTCAAACAATTGCTTTGTTACTTCTAGACCTTTTTCAAAAGGAGCATAAATAATGACTCCTTCCAAATTGGCTACTTGCTCTATGGACAAGTCTGATAAATCGTTTCCATCTTCATATCTATGAAACGGACAATCTATATAAGTTCCTGTATTGCCGACCATTTCTATTTTTCCTATTTGAAATGTAGTACCCTTTTCATAATAGGATGCACTAGCTTCCCTAGAAAGAAAATCACAAATCAAAGGAGCAGGCAGGCCTTTGTAGGTTATTTCTCCATGTTTAATGGTATGACTTAAATCAATATACTTTTTGTTCAACTTTTTGCTCATTGTTCTTGATTTTACTGATGTAATACATGCCTATAAATACCCAAATAATGTTTACTACAGCAGAAGGATATGCCCCAAAATAGATGGTATTAATTATGAGGAATAAACTTCCTACCACATTGAGAAATTGATAAATAAAAGATTGTGCGTTTAAATGGTTTTTGCTATTCAAATAATAGGCTGCAATTAGCAATATGGAGCCTAACCAGCCAATTATATTTACAAATAGTAACATACGTCTATATTTACAGAATTGTCAAAATGAATTGCTAGAAAAATTATAAAGTTTTACTCAATACTTGTATGTATTCTTTGATGTTCTTTTCGTTTCGTTTGTAGTAGGTCCATTTGCCATGTCTGGTAGCAATTACAAGCCCTGCTTTTTGCATCTGGGATAGATATTGTGATACAGTGGATTGTGAAATCCCAGCTTTTTCTCCTATGTATTGTACACAAACACCATCATTAAAATGTCCCAATTCTTTATGCGGAGGAAAATGATCTTCTGGAGATTTTAACCAATTTAATATCTCTACTCTTAAGCTATTTGATAAGATTTTATTGATTTCGATTATATCCATATTACAAATATATAGACATTTCGAGAATTGTCAAAATGTTTTTTTCAAGATATTTTGTTTTGCTACAAAAAATTATGAAAGGTGTAGGATGAAGCGGGTAGATAAGATTTACGACGCAGCCCAAAGCATGCGCCCGATAACCAGACCAAGACGTAGCCTAGAATCAGTGGCGTTGCCCCATAAAAACAAAAGAGAACAGTTTGATTAAAGGTTTAAATTATGAATGGAGAACGGTGCCCCCATTCATAATTTGCAAATCCTATTTAATATTCATGCGGCAAATCGGCGTATAACAATTCGTGCCAAGGCAATCCGTGCTTTGACAATTGTTCTAGGAATGGATCGGGATCAAACTCTTCGACATTGTAGACACCCGCTTTCATCCATTGACCTGTGAGCATCATCATTGCGCCAACCATAGTCGGAACACCTGTGGTGTAAGATACACTTTGCGCCTTGACATCTTTGTAAGCGTGCTGGTGTGGGCAGTTGTTGTAAATATAGTAAGTACGTTCCTCCCCATCTTTGATGCCTTTGATTTGGCAACCAATGGATGTTTCGCCTGTGTAATTTTCACCTAGCTCGGCAGGTTCAGGCAAAACGGCTTTTAGGAATTGAAGCGGGACAATTTCTTTTCCTTCGTAGACAATGGGTTGAATACTGGTCATTCCCACATTTTGTAGAACCCGCAAATGGGTGAGGTATTCTTGACCGAAAGTCATCCAAAAACGTGCCCGTTTGATGGTAGGGAAATTCTTGACCAAAGACTCCAATTCTTCGTGATAGAGTAGGTAAGATTCTCTAGGACCGATATTGGGGTACTCAATGGCTTTGTGAATGGACATTGCAGGGATGGTGACCCATTGTCCATTTTCCCAATACTTGCCCTCTTGGGTAATTTCTCGAATGTTGATTTCGGGATTAAAATTGGTGGCAAAAGCCTTGCCGTGGTCTCCCGCATTGCAATCGACAATATCGAGGTAGTGCATTTCATCAAAATGGTGTTTGGCAGCATAGGCTGTAAACACCCCAGTCACTCCTGGATCAAAGCCACATCCCAAAAGTGCCATAATGCCTTTTTCTTTAAAGCGATCTTGGTATGCCCATTGCCAACTGTATTCAAATTTGGCTTCGTCTATGGGTTCATAATTGGCAGTATCAAGGTAGTGAACACCTGTTTCCAAACAAGCATCCATAATGGGTAAGTCTTGGTAGGGAAGGGCAACATTGATGACCAATTTGGGCTGAAACTTTTTGATGAGTGCGACTGTTTCTGGCACATTATCGGCATCGAGTGCAGCCGTTTGAATTTCAGTATTCCAATCTTCTCTACAAATTTGGGCAATTTGCTCACATTTTGAGACGGTACGACTTGCCAGCATAATTTCAGAAAAAACATTGGGAACAGAAGCGCATTTTTGGGTGACAACACTGCCAACACCACCTGCTCCAATAATCAATACTTTGCTCATTTTGATGGTTAAAAATTGAAATTCTTTAACAATTTTTGGAGAGTGAAGTGATTCTTGAACAAATAGTAAGGAGTCGCAGGCGACTGGATAGCTTGTTTAAGAATTTTCTCTCTTCTGCAAAAATTGTCTAAGAACAAAAAATGGTGATTAAAAAAATGGAGACAAAAATAAACATTGGATTGAAATGCTGTTAAAAAGCGGGCTCTTTTTGCATCAAAAAATATCAAAATTGATGGAAAATGCTTTTTAATATCAATAAGTTATATAACAAAAAATGTATTTTAATGTAATGGGTTGATTTCCAAAAAGAGAGAACTATTAACATTTGAAAAATGAAAATTATTGTCAATTGATAAAGTTTAAACAAAAAAAATCCTTAAATTGTGGTTTCGGAAAAACTACTGGGATTAATTATGATGAGCAACTTTGGTCGGATTTTAATATTCGGATGCATATTTTTTGTTTTGCATTCTGCTGGTTTACAGCTTGTTTGTGCACAAACGCATTTTTCGGTTTCAGGTGTCGTATACGATGACGAAAGTCAACCATTGGAAGGGGTATCGGTTGTAATTGAAGGAGCCTACTTTGGGACAAGTACCAATAAAGATGGTAAGTATGTTTTAAAAGTGCCTGAAGAGGAATTGAACAAAAATATTGTATTCTCTTATGTGGGTTTTGAAACCCAAAAACTAGCTATTGAAGACATTCAGAAAAATGGCAATTACATTCTCAATGTCCAAATGAATTGGAAGAAAGTAGTAGCCAATGAAGTCGTTATTGCCGCCTCTCGTACTCCCCAAAGAATTTTACAGGCACCCACTTCTATAGAACTCATTACAGAAGATCAAATCCAACAAAGAAATACCACAGAACTATTCAATGGTTTGGCACAATACCGTTCCATTGATGTCAATAGCAGTTCTATGTTAACAGCCTCTATTAGTACTAGAGGTTTTAATAGCCCACGTTCGGAGCGGATGATTCAAATGGTTGATTACATTGATATGCAGTCACCATCTTTGAGTTTGAATTTTGGCAATATGTTGGGCGTTCCCGAATTGGATATGCAGTCTATTGAAATCATTCATGGACCAATGTCAGCTTTATATGGTGCCAATGCCATCAATGGAGTGATCTTGACCAATACCAAAGATCCATTTTTGCACCAAGGATTGAGCATTAATGTAAGAGGGGGAAACAGAGCGTTAATGGATGGGCAATTTCGATATGCCAAGAAAATCAATAATTTTCTAGCTTTCAAAATATGTGGTAGCTATTTTAGGGCAAAAGATTGGATAGCCGAAAGTCAGGCGGCTACTTCCACTTTAATAGACCCCCTGAACAATGAAATGGGGAGTCCGCTTGCTTACAATGCCGTCAATAGATATGGTGATTTGGGAATGACAGTTGATTTAGAGGGGGATGGAGTAGCCAATGAACAACTGTATTTGCCTGGTTGGTCAGAAAAAGATTTATTAGGAGCGGATGATGATACTTACTTATTGAGATTGCAACCGACCATTTCTTATTTTATGTCAGATAAAATCAAATTGTCAGTAGGCTATAAGTTTTCGATGGGAAGTACTACTTTTCATTCTACTAGCCGTTACAAAATCAAAAATTTTTTCCACGACCAAATAAAAGCAGAGTTGAAAGGGGATAAATGGTTGTTAAGGGCTTTTAGGACAAGTGACAATGGAGGAGATAGTTACGATTTGAATTTATTGGGAACATATATGCAGACCCAAAAAGTAGATGGTTTAAGCGATCTACAAGGCAATAGGGTAGACAATTATGCAGCTTTGTATTTTAACAACTATTTTGGTGTGTTGGGGACAGGTGGTTCTTTAGAAGAAGCGCAACAAGTGGCTACAGAAAATACTTTGATGGGAGGGACGGATGACTTCAATAATTTGCGCCAACAAATCTTAGATGAAGATGAAGGA